>JAISWR010000129.1 GCA_031270985.1 Bacteroidales bacterium
GTCGAAAACACCTGTACCTATCCCGTGTCCTTCAACGGCAAAACACGCTTCATGCTCGAACTGCCCGTTGACATGGACGCAAAAACCATCGAACAAACGGTGCTCGCCCACGAAACCACTCAAAAATGGACGGAAGGCAAACCACCCAAAAAAATCATTATCGTACCCAAAAAAATCATTAATGTGGTGATATAATGATATAGTGACGGTTATGTGTCGTCTGTTGCAACGGGATATGCAAAAAAAATGTTAAAAAACATTAAAAATTTGTAGATGATAACGAAAAAGATGTAATATTGCCAATTTATTCAAAATTTGTAATCAAGATGAAAAGACGTGATTTTATCACTAGAAGCATAGGCGCTGGAGTTGCTGCCGGCACAGGGTTTTCACTGCTTTCCATAGAAGAAGTTTTCGGGAACAGCACATCTGATCCGCATGCTCCTTACGACATGGTTGCCATCATGGGCGGAGAGGCTCCGGAAATGTTTGAAAAAGGCATTGCCGCGTTGGGCGGTATGTCACAATTTGTTAAGAAAGGACAAACCGTTGTGGTGAAACCCAATATCGGCTGGGACAGATCGCCGGAGTTTGGCGCCAACACCAATCCCGGCTTAGTGGCAAAAATTGTGCAGCATTGTCTTGCCGCAGGCGCGAAAGAAGTGTTTGTTTTCGACCATACATGTGACAATTGGCAGAAAGCGTATGCTACCAGCGGCATTGAGAAATCAGCGAAAGATGCGGGCGCTAAAGTGATCTCGGGCAACAGCGAGGGACAGTATAAGCAGGTGAGCGTCCCCAAGGGAAAACAGCTCAAAGACGCCAAAGTACACGAAACTTTACTGAGCGCCGATGTGTTTATCAACGTGCCGGTATTGAAGCATCACGATGGAGCCGGTGTCTCTTTCGCCATGAAAAACCTGATGGGCGTCGTGTGGGATCGCGGATTTTGGCACAAAAATGACCTCCAGCAGTGCATCGCCGATATGGTGACCTATCGCAAGCCCGACTTGAATATCATTGACGGTTATCGTGTGCTGAAAAGAAACGGCCCCAAGGGAGTATCCGTCAGCAACACTTCCGTCGAAAAGGCGCAAATCATTTCAACCGACATTGTTGCCGCCGACGCTGCCGCTGCGAAAATTTTCGGCAAAGAACCGGAAACCATCGGGCATATCAAAATAGCACACGAAATGGGTCTGGGACAAATAGATATTACCAAATTGAACGTCAATCGAATCAGGGTGTAAATTTTGTAGCACATGCAAAAATGCCTAAAACCCCTCCGCGTCGTCATCTCGGTAGCAATGGCGATGTCTGTCGGCTTTCTGTTTCTTGATTTCAGCAATTCCATACCTGCCTTGTGGTATCGTGTGCTCACGTGGTTGCAGTTCGTCCCGTCACTAACAAATTTCCTCACTTCGGTGGGGCACGGGTTAGCGCTCACCGCTTTCGGATTCATTGCCATACTCCTGCTGACATTGCTTTTCGGCAGGGTGTACTGTTCATACATTTGTCCGCTGGGGATTTTTCAGGACGCCGTCTCATGGGTGTCGAAAAGAACAAAGAAAAAGTTCCGTTTCCGCTTTACGCCCCCGAAAACATGGCTGCGTTACTCCGTCCTGATAACGACGGCGCTGTCATTGTTTACGGGCAGTATCATTCTGGTGAATTTTTTAGACCCGTACAGCAATTTCGGGCGTTTCTTTTCAGACCTGTTCCGTCCCTTGTACGATTTGTGCAATAATTTGTTGGTGAAAATCTTGCAAGGGATGGGTTCTTATGCCCTGTATCCCGTTAAGGTGGCAATAGCCGACCCCTACGCGCTGATTATTCCCGTACTGATGCTGGTACTGGTTTTGTGGATGTCGTTCCGCAAAGGGAGGCTGTACTGCAATGCGGTGTGTCCCGTCGGCACGTTGTTGGGATTGATGTCCAATATTTCGCTGTTCAAAATCAGATTCAACAAAAAAGAATGTACCCAGTGCGGTAAATGTATGTTTGCCTGTAAATCATCATGTATTGACATCAAGCAGCAAAGCGTTGATTTTACACGTTGTGTGGGATGCGCCAACTGTGTGAGAGTGTGCGACAAAAACGCCATAGGTTACGCGCCGGCGCCGGCAAAGAAGATGAAATCTCCCGACAAATCGAAACGGCGTTTCGTGATAGGCAGTGTGCTGTTCGTAGGTGCGTTGAGCGGATTATCCGTCAAAACCGTTGCCAAAAACCTCAAAGCGCAAAACAGAGAAGGCAACGTCCACGCATCCGGCGACGACAAAAAGGCGCCCGAAAAAACGCATCCTGTTGCCCCTCCGGGCGCAAAGAGCCTGCACCATTTTACGGCGACCTGCACGGCTTGCCATCTGTGTGTCAGCGCATGTCCTACCGGCGTGTTGCGTCCCTCGTTCTTAGAATACGGTTTTTTCGGTATGTTGCAACCACACATGGACTATAACGTAAGTTTCTGCAATTACGAATGTACACGATGTGCCGACGTGTGTCCCAATAAAGCGATCCTGCCGCTGATCGAAAGCGTCTCCGGAGAAGTGAAAGCAGAAGCGAAAGAAAAAGCGCAATCCGATTTCAAAGTGCAGTTTGATCGTGAACCCGACCCGGCAGTTGTCGAAGATGCCCGTTTCGTTGCCGAAAACACCAAGCGGTATATTAAAATACGGACGCAAATAGGTACGGTGCAATTCATCAAAGAGAACTGTATCGTATATGCCGACGGGACATCCTGCGGCTCATGTTCCGAACACTGTCCTACAAAGGCGGTGGAAATGGTTGCCTACAAGGGCGAATTGACCATTCCTCAATTAAATACCGCTATCTGCGTGGGGTGCGGCGCATGTGAATACGCTTGTCCTACGATACCTTACAAGGCTATTTTCGTGGACGGCTGTAAAGAACATCAGGTAGCGCAACTACCGGAAGAAAAAACGCCGGAAGAAAAACCGCTGGAAGACTTTCCGTTCTAAAAGTACGTTCTTGGGAATCGTCGGAAATTTTTATCCACAGATAAATGCATCCATTTTTGACGGATGTTGTTACTGTTCTCAATTATAATGACTATTTTTGCAGAAATTTCAATATCGAAAAACATGGGAAAAGAGAAAGTAGTTTTGGCATTCAGCGGCGGATTGGATACATCGTACTGTGCCAAATATTTGAGTGAGGAGAAGGGATATGAGGTACATTCGGTGATTGTCAATACAGGCGGGTTCAATGCCGCAGAATTGAGTGAAATAGAGCGCAAAGCCTATATGTTGGGTGTGCGTCATCACGAAACCATTGACATTACCGATGAATATTACGACAAGTGTATCAAATACATGATCTTCGGCAACATTTTGAAGAACAATACCTATCCGTTGTCCGTCAGTTCCGAGCGTGTGTTTCAAGCCATAGCCATAGTGGAATACGCCAAAAAGACGGGCGCTTCGTCTATTGCACATGGCAGTACGGGCGCAGGCAACGATCAGGTGCGTTTCGACCTCGTGTTTCAAATCATGATGCCCGGCGTACGGGTGATTACCCCCATACGGGAGATGAAACTGTCGCGTGACGCCGAAATTGCTTATTTGAAAAGCAAAGGCATTGAGGACAACTGGATGAAAAAGACATATTCCATTAATAAAGGCCTATGGGGCACGAGTATCGGCGGACGCGAAACGCTGTCATCCGACACGTGGTTGCCTGACGAAGCCTATCCGAGCCAACTGACCAAAGAAGGCGAGGAAATACTGGAACTCATTTTCAAATGCGGAGAGCCGGACAGTGTTAATTTTCAGAAAATCGCCCCGGTGGAAGCAATACGCAGGATTGAAGAAATTGCTTCGGCTTATGCCATCGGGCGCGATATTCACGTGGGCGACACTATTATAGGCATCAAAGGACGGGTGGGATTCGAAGCCGCCGCTCCGCTGATTCTGATTAAGGCGCACCACCTGCTGGAAAAGCACGTCCTCACCAAATGGCAACAATATTGGAAAGAGCAATTGTCCAACTGGTACGGGATGCTGCTTCACGAGGGACAATACCTCGAACCGGTGATGCGCAACATCGAAAAATTCCTGACCGACAGTCAAAAATATGTCAGCGGACGAGTGAAAGTGGCGTTGCGTCCCTATCGCTTTGAGGTGTTGGGTATTTCGTCCGACCACGACCTGATGAATGCGCATTTTGCCAGATACGGTGAGGAAAATACCGCTTTCACAGGTGATGACGTTATCGGTTTTACCAAAATTCTTGCCAACCAGATGAAAATCTACGGCACGGTGAACAACGAATGGTGAATCGGCTGTGCAAGGCGGAGTACGCAATTTTCAACTCTCAACGCCGATTCTTTTTCGCTCACTTTGTTTTTTAATGAAAAAGGCATATCTTTGCCCCGTCGAAATTGCCACTTTAGCTCAGCGGTAGAGCAGCTCACTCGTAATGAGCAGGTCGTGGGTCCGAATCCCATGAGTGGCTCGTGCACTCAAAAATTTTCAATATTTTTGTCGCGTTTGGCAAGATTATTGTAGGGTTTTTTATAGGTTATCATTATCGAATGAAGTATTTTTGTGTCATAATTTTGGCGGGGTTATTGCAAACGGCTGCAGCACAAATATTTCGGGGCGACATTTCCGAGAGTCGTTCCGAAAGCGATGTTGTGGTTTCCGCTTTGTCGGGAAAAATCACCGTTTACCCGAATCCCGTCGCCAGAGGCAACACACTTACTATCGACATTGCGGACAATGTGGGCGAAATCACCATATCGTTATATAACACTGTGGGGAAAGTCATCCGTACCCTTAAAACCAGCGATAAAAAAATCGAAATAGAAGCGCCGGACGCTTGCGGAATATACTTAATCCGCTGCATAAACAAGCAAAAAGTGATCGCCATTGAGAAAATTGTGGTGAAAGAATGATTGCCGACCTGATATGCAGTATCCGAAAACAATTATCGGGGCTGTATTCTCCCGACGAAATAGAGAGTTTCATCCGTATTTTGCTGCAACACTACCTGAACATGTCTATGGCAGATGCATATTTGTCGCCGCATCTTCCGGTGAGCGCCAAACAGCTCGAATCTGTGCATGTTGCCGTCAAATTACTCGGTGAGTATTGCCCGATACAATATATCACGGGCGTGACGGAATTTTACGGACTGACGATGCGGGTGACGGCGGACGTACTTATTCCCCGTCCGGAAACGGAAGAACTTGTGGATTGGATAATACGCGAGGAGCGAGATGCAAAACCCGCTAAAATACTTGACATCGGCACGGGAAGCGGTTGCATTGCCGTGGCGTTGGCAACAGCGTTCCCAGCCGCAGAGGTGACGGCAACGGATATTTCTTGTGCAGCGTTGGAAACGGCTGTCCGTAATGCCGCTCTCCATAACGTCGGCATACGCGCCGTGCAGGCAGATATTCTGATGGAGGAAGCCGGACAATTATTTCCTGCCGCCAACTTCGATCTTATCGTGAGCAATCCGCCATACGTCACCTGCGAGGAAAAACAACAGATGCAGCCGAATGTGCTGAATTACGAGCCACACATCGCCCTGTTCCCCCCAAGCCCGTTGATTTTTTACGAATGTATCGCCGCTTTGGGGAAAAAATGCTTGAAACCGCAAGGCAGCATTTATTTTGAGATCAACGCATCGTTGTCTTCCGAAACGGAAAAAATATTGCAAAATAATCATTATCAGCATATTGTAATGAAAAAAGACATCCATGATCGATGGCGTTTTTTACGGGGAAAAAAGAAAATTTGATCTTTATTATAAAATTTCGTATGTTTGTACATTATAAAATATTCCGGAATATGTTCAGGGTATTGTTATTGGCAGGATTCGTGGCGGTTTCATGCGCCGGTGTGTCGAACAGCGAATTGAAACGCGCTAAAACCGTTGCGTATGGCAAGGAACAGTTTGCCGCCAATCCGTTCGGCTTCGAATTGACGGTGGAAAACCTCATGCGGCATTACGGGAAGAGCCTGAAAATGGATCATTACCTGATGCAACAACCGGACGAAATATACCGTTTTTTCAAAGGCAAGACCGAAATAATGTTCCTCCAGCCGTATCGTGAGGAAATGAAAGTCGTTTCAGGAGATATTTACAGTTCTGCCGTCAAACTGTACAACGGTATTTGCACCGGAATGAGCCGCAAAGAGTTCTTTTGGAAATTTTCGGACTGGACATACGACAGCGCAGACACGCTGACCATTCATTCTCCCGCAACAGGGTGCATGTTCAAATTCGTCTTTGTGAAAGACAAGTTGAAATCCATCCACATCACCAATATTGTGTTACGGTTTGAAAAATCCAAACTCATCAGTGAATATGAATAAAATTCTTTTTTTTACCTCATTGTTCATTTGCAGTGCGTTGCACGGACAAATTTCCGACATGCGTTCGCAGAAAATACTCGACGATATGGCAATCCGGATAAAGACATACGCCGGCGTACAATTGTCATTTTCGGCGACCGTCACTCAGTTGCAAGACAAATCGGAATCAACACATGCGGGCAAAATATGGCTGAAAGACGACAAATACAAAATGGAACTGTCCGACCAAACGCTGTATTTCAACGGGGTGAAGCTGTACCAGTATCTTCCGGAAGTAAAGGAAGTCAATGTTACCCAGTCGGATATGAGCGAAGACGATGACGATTTGCAATTGTTTAACCCCAAAGCACTGTTCCGGCTGTCTTCAAAAAATTTCAGAAGTAATTTCGTACGGGAAGGGATGGAGAACCACCGCAAAATATTCGAAATAGACTTGTATCCCGTGCAGGTGAAAACCACGCGGTATTCGCGCATACGGCTGTGCATTGAACAAGAGACGTTGCAAATGGCTCATTTAAAGGCATTCATGAAAGACGGCACACAATATGCGATTGATTTTGCACCTTATGTTATGGAAAGGGATTTGCCGGATTCGTTTTTTGAGTTTCCCGCTTCGGCGCATCCGGACGTGGAAATCAACGATTTGACCTTTTAAATCCGTACATAGATGAAACATTTCGGTTTTGTAAAAGTAGCGGCAGCCGTTCCTGCATTGAAAGTCGCCGACACTGCATATAATGCAAAGGCTATAGCGGACATGACGGAACAGGCAGCGCAAAAAAACGTACAAATTGTATGTTTCCCCGAACTGTGCATCACGGGATACACCTGCGGCGACCTGTTTCACCAGCAAACACTGATAAACGAGGCGGAGGCTTCAGTATCCGAACTGTTGGAATCCGGCTACGCGCGGGACATTGTTTTCATCGTCGGCGCGCCGGTAAATGTGGCGGGAAAACTGTTCAACGCCGCTGTGGTGTGCCAAAGCGGGAAGATACTCGGGATATCGGCAAAGACGTTTCTTCCCAACCATGGTGAATTTTACGAAAAACGCTGGTTTTGGCAAGCCTCGAAAGCGTTCAACGGAATGGCAACCTATTGCGGGAAAACGGTACCTTTCGGTAACGACCTGCTGTATGCCGGCAACGATTTCACTTTCGGCATCGAACTGTGCGAAGACCTGTGGGTAGCCGTTCCGCCGAGTTCGGGCATGGCGCTTGCCGGTGCGCATATTATATGCAACCTTTCCGCAAGCAACGAACTGATAGGAAAAAACAATTATCTGAAAACACTCATCTGCCAGCAGTCGGCGCGTTGTATGGCGGGCTACGTCTATGCGTCTGCAGGTTGGGGAGAATCTACTACCGACGTGGTGTTTGCCGGCAATGGAATTATCTGTGAAAACGGAACCATGCTGGCGCAATCCGAACGTTTCCTGATGAAACCGCAATTGATTGTCAGCGAAATAGACACGGAACGGTTGGCGCATGACCGCAAACGTATCAGTTCATTTGAGCCGGAGCATACCGGAGCATACCGTACGGTTAATTTTGCGACTACCGTGGTAGAACATCTTGATCTGTCACGACCGGTAAACCCGCAACCTTTCGTTCCGTCAGACCGCCAACAGTACCACGAACGTTGCGAGGAGATTTTTTCGATACAAACGGGAGGATTGGCAAAACGACTGGCACATACGGGCTGCCGGAAAGTGGTGCTGGGCATTTCCGGAGGGCTGGATTCCACCTTGGCATTGCTGGCATGTGTACACACTTTTGACAAATTGGAGTTCCCGCGCAGCAATATCATTGGCGTCACTATGCCGGGATACGGCACTACAGGACGCACTTACCACAACGCGCTGAACTTGATGAAAGCGCTCGGTACGACCATCCGCGAAATATCCATCAAAGCGGCATGTGAGCTACATTTTGGCGATATCGATCACAATCCCGCCGTACACGACGTCACCTACGAAAACGTACAGGCAAGGGAACGCACGCAAATTCTGATGGATATCTCCAACATGGAAAATGCGCCGGTGGTGGGTACGGGCGACCTGTCCGAACTTGCGCTGGGATGGGCTACCTACAACGGCGACCACATGTCCATGTACGGCATCAATTCGTCTATCCCCAAAACGTTGGTGCGCTATCTCGTGCAATGGTTTGCGGAAACGCAGCCGGATGAAACGGTACGGGCAACGCTGGCAGATATTCTGGATACACCTGTCAGTCCGGAACTGCTGCCTGCCGGCAACAAAGGCGACATCGCCCAAAAAACCGAAGACATCATCGGCCCCTACGAACTGCATGATTTTTTCCTGTACCACACGATACGCTTCGGATGCACACCACAAAAGATACTTTTTCTGGCGCAACATGCGTTCGGCGGAAAATATCCCAACCATGAAATTCGCCGCTGGATGCGGGTGTTCTACCATCGCTTTTTCAGCCAGCAGTTCAAACGTTCCTGTATGCCCGACGGTCCGAAAATAGGTTCGGTCAATCTCTCACCGCGTGGCGATTGGCGAATGCCCAGCGATGCGGAAGCCGGAATATGGCTGCGGGAATTGGCGGAAGAATGCGAATGATGAAAAATATCGGACAAAATAAATTTTAACTCAACCCATGAAAGTATATACAAAAACGGGAGATGCTGGGAAAACGTCGCTGACAGGCGGTAAAAGAGTGGCAAAGAACCACCCGCGGATAGAGGCTTACGGCACGGTGGACGAACTGATGGCGCACACCGCACTGCTGATGGACATGCTGGACGACGACGGCGACAAGAAGTTTTTGTTATGGACGTTGGACAGACTGATGGTGGTAGCATCCGTCCTGGCAACAGAGGAGGACAGCCGTAAAAAAATACCTGCTTTGGAAGAAGAAGACGTCATCCGCGTAGAACAACAGATAGACGGCATGGAGTGCGAACTGGAACCGTTGCACAGTTTCGTGCTTCCGGGCGGACATATTGCCGTATCACAGTGTCATGTGGCGCGTACCGTATGCCGTCGCGCCGAAAGAACAATCGTCGCGCTTGAACAGGACGTGCCTCTTCCGGTTAACGAATGGGTGAACCGACTGTCGGATTATTTTTTTGTGCTGTCGCGAAAAATATCAAAAAATTTTCATGTGGCAATAAAAAATTGGACACCTATTGTCCGAAAATAAAATTTTGTATAACTTCGCCTGTTTGAATTAATAAGTACTCAGTTAAAAATTAAACACTTAGCATGTATTGGACATTAGAACTTGCTTCAAAACTGGAAGACGCTCCTTGGCCGGCCACCAAGGACGAATTGATAGACTTTGCCGTGAGGTCGGGCGCACCTCTGGAAGTGATGGAAAACTTACAGGAAATTGAAGATGAAGGTGAGATTTATGAAAGTATAGAGGATATTTGGCCAGATTATCCCAGCAAAGATGATTTTTTCTTCAACGAGGAAGAATATTAAGCCCCGATGAAGTTCGACATCCTTTTACTGGTAGGTGCAGGAGGCGCGGCAGGCAGTATGTTGCGCTATGCGTTTGCGTGTTGGATGACGGGGTGTGTACGCATTCCGTCATTTTTCGGGACATTTGTTGTGAATGTCGTCGGGTCCTTGGCAATAGGCTTCATTTATGGGCTTTCCGAACGCCACGGATGGTTTTCTCCCCAGTTGAACCGGTTACTGACAACGGGATTATGCGGCGGATTCACTACCTTTTCGGCTTTTGCTTACGAAAATCTTTGTCTGGTGCGGGACGGACAATGGGGAACAGCAACGTTGTACGCAACGAGCAGTATCATTGTGTGTCTTGCAGCAACATTTTCGGGAACAGTGATAGCACAGTAAGCAGGGCTATCACTCAAAAATCTTTTTCAACGGGCGAATACTCTCGTGGCAGGTCATGTCAATCTGCACCGGCACGATGGATATGTAGTGATGATGCAACGCCCATTCATCGGTATCGTCCGCCTCAGGCTCCGTGTTATGGAAATTGCCGGTGAGCCAGAAATATTCGTGGTTGTACGGGTCAATGCGGCGTTCAAATTCTTCGCGCCAATAACCGTGCGCCTGACGGCATACACGTATCCCTTTGATATCGGAAGGATGGACTTTCGGAATATTCACGTTCAGGCAAATACCCTTGCACAGTCCATAATCTTGCACATTGCGGATGATGTTGCAGACATATTCCATGTAGAGCGAAAAATCAGCGTCGGGCGAATGATCCAACAGGGAAAAACCGATGCCCGGAATGTCGTACATGCAGCCCTCCATTGCCGACGCCATAGTGCCGGAGTATAAGACACTTGCCGACGAATTGGAACCGTGGTTGATGCCGGCCAACAACAGCGACGGATGCCTATTTGCCAGCCGGTCAAGCGCTATTTTCACGCAGTCGGTCGGCGTGCCGTTGCAGGTGTACAGTGTAAGTCCAGGCTCTTCGATCCTTTTTTCCAGTCGTAGCGGCACTTTTATCGTCATGGCATGTGACATGCCTGATTGACCTTCCAGCGGAGCGACCACCAACAACTCGCCAAAAGGGCGCGCCGCTTCTATCAACGCTTTGATGCCCCCCGCACGATAACCGTCATCATTGGTGATTAAAATAAGAGGTTGTTCCATCCGATACTTTTTTGCGCCAAAATTAGATGAAAAACTTCAGTTTTCCAAGCGCGTGAAATAAAAATCAAGGCCACCCCTGTTGGGCTTACGACCGTACTCTTACGTACAATTGCTATCTTTGTAGCTTTAAAAAATAATTGATAAACAATTAAAATGTAAGTTTATGAACAGATGTTGTGGCCTTGACGTGCACAAAGATAGCGTATTTGCGTGTATCTTGGACGAACAGGGCAAAAAAATTTTAGAGAAGCG
>JAISWR010000046.1 GCA_031270985.1 Bacteroidales bacterium
CTCATTGTCCGCAATAAAAATTGATGATTTGACTTTTTCATAGAGATATAAATAATGTATTGATTGCTAATTTTAAAGATTTACACAGTTCATCCATCATACATATTATGTACACTGACAATATGTACATTGAAGGATAAAAAAATATTCCGGATAACGCCGGTACAGTTGAGCTAAGGCAACAACATCTAACGATGGAACTTTTCATTGGATAGAATATAGATTAAAAAATTACGGGACAAAGATACGATGTTCCGGATGATTACCCCATACCATCTTCATGGTATTTTTCTGTAGAGGGCGTTATTGGCTAAATCTTTTTTGATTAGGATGGTTATTAACCACAGATGATTATTAACCACAGATGACTATTAACCACAGAGGACACAGAGGACACAGAGTTTATTTTTCCTCTGTGCCCTCTGTGATCTCTGTGGTTAATAACCATCCATAAGATTAAAAGATGATTAGGATTTCGGGATTCCCCACCTTCGGAGGGGTGTCCGCAGGACAGCGACTAAGTCCCGCAGGGACGATACTCTATTAACCCTGTATGCTTTAGCTTATGGTTGGTTAGCCAGATTCCGTTAAAAAAAACAAAAAAAACAAAAAAGCATTATCTTTGCGCCTTTGTTCAATCATTACCAGTAATTGATGGAGAATTTTGTAGAAGAATTACGTTGGCGCGGCATGGTACACAATGTGATGCCCGGCACGGAAGAGATGTTGCAGCAACACATGACCACGGCGTACGTAGGCATTGACCCCACTGCCGATTCGTTGCACATCGGGCATCTGGTCGGCGTGATGATGTTGCGTCATTTTCAGCGTTGCGGACACAAGCCGCTGGCTTTGATAGGCGGCGCTACCGGCATGATCGGCGACCCTTCGATGAAGTCGCTGGAACGAAACCTGCTCAGCGAAGAGGAATTACAGCACAATCAGGAATGTATCCGGCGGCAGTTGGAGCGGTTTCTTGACTTCAAATCCAACGTCCCCAACGCTGCCGAAATGGTGAACAATTACCATTGGATGAAAGAATACGCATTTTTGGATTTCATCCGCGACATCGGCAAACACATCACCGTGAACTACATGATGAGCAAGGATTCGGTGAAGAAACGACTGTCGGGCGAAAGCGACGGCATGTCGTTCACCGAGTTCACTTACCAGTTGGTGCAGGGCTATGACTTTCTGTGGCTTTATCGCAACAAGCATTGTCGTCTCCAAATGGGTGGTTCCGACCAATGGGGCAACATCACCACCGGCGCCGAACTCATCCGCCGCATTGATGGCGGCGAAGCCTTTGCGCTCACCTGTCCGCTCATCACCAAATCCGACGGCGGCAAATTCGGCAAAACCGAAGCAGGCAACGTGTGGCTTGATCCACAACGTACTTCCCCTTACCGGTTTTACCAATTCTGGCTGAACGTGAGCGACGCCGACGCCGAAAAATACATCAAAATATTCACCGAATTGCCGTATGACGAAATAGAACCCCTCATTACGCGCCAACATGCCGACCCCCACCTGCGCGTGCTGCAAAAGACGCTGGCACGGGAAGTCACCGCTATGGTACACTCACGCGCCGATGTACAGACAGCCGAAGAAGCCTCTCAAATGCTTTTCGGACAGGGAACGGCAGAATCCTTGCACGCAATGGATGAAGACACTTTTCAAGCCGTCTTTGAGGGCGTCCCCAGATACAACGTGGAACGCGCCGCACTCGAAACAGGTATCCCGCTGCTCGACCTGCTGAGCGTGCGAACCGCCGTATTCCCCTCCAAAGGCGAGGCGCGACGTATGGCAGAAGGCGGAGGAGTGAGCATCAACAAAGAAAAAACAACCGACCCCAATCTCATCGTTACCGCCAACCTCCTCATCAAAAACAAATACCTGCTGGTGCAAAAAGGCAAAAAAAATTATTATCTCATTATCGCAGAGTAAAATGGGAAATGACCCCCAACAGGATGTTTGACATTCTTCATTTTTTTCTTTCATTTTTTTCCGTTAGTTTTGCGTTGATTTTTGAGGAAAGATCATCTGAAAATAAATTTAAAAAGTATTGATACATGAAACAAGTCATAATCCTGCTCATCATCGGTCTTGCGTCCCTGAACGTCTGGGGACAGGACGTCGCCGGCGACTGGAACGGCAGTTTCAATCAGTTGCGGCTGATATTCCATATCCAAAAAAACGAATCGGGGTACAGCGCTACGATGGACAGTCCAGATCAGGGTGCGAAAGGCATTCCCGTTACTTCGGTGAGTTTTGAAAATTCCGTGTTGAAGATACTCATTGCCACTATAGGGTTTGAATATGAAGGCGTTTTGGGCGAAGATGGAAATATCGTCGGCACGTTCAAGCAGGCGGGGCAGTCCTTCTCCCTGAATTTATCGAAAGAACCCGTTGCAAAAAAGCAACCGGCACGACCTCAGGAACCCGCAAAACCCTATCCATATCACGAAGAAGAAGTGGCGTTTGAAAATAGGGACGACGGCGTTACCTTAGCCGGTACGCTGACTTTGCCACAGAAAGACGGCGTTTTTCCCGCTGTCGTCCTAATCAGCGGGAGCGGCGCGCAAAACCGTGACGAAGAACTGATGGGACACAAGCCTTTCCTCGTCATCGCCGATTACCTGACCCGAAACGGGATCGCCGTGTTGCGTTTCGACGATCGCGGTACAGCCGCCTCTACCGGTAATTTTGGAACGGCAACAAGCTACGATCATTCCAAGGATGTGGAAGCCGGCGTGCAATACCTGCAAACCCGAAAAGAGATTGACAAAAAGAAGATAGGCTTAATAGGGCACAGTGAAGGTGGAGCCATTGCCCCGATGGTCGCTGCTCGAAACAGCGACATTGCGTTTATCGTCCTGCTGGCAGGCACAGGTGTTCGTGGCGACCAAATCCTTTTGCAACAACAAGAGTTGATTGCCGAAGCCTCCGGTAGTAGCGAGGAGGACAGAAAACAAGCCCAAAAAATTAATGAAGGCGCGTTTCATCTTGTATTGCAATCGACAGATACCGAACAACTAAAGACCGCTCTGGCCGATTATTTGCGACAAGCCCTCAAAGATATTCCAGATGACGCAAAGGCAATGTATGACGACAATTTCATCAAAGCGTCGATAGGAAGGCTGACCAGTCCATGGATGCAGTATTTCATCAAATACGATCCTGCTCCGGCGCTGGAAAAGGTAAAATGTCCCGTGCTGGCAATCAACGGCGAAAAGGATCTGCAAGTGCCTGCCAAAGTGAATCTGGAAGCCATCCGGGCGGCGTTGACCAAAGGCGGCAACAAACAGGTTACGACAAAAGCATTCGCCGGATTGAATCATCTGTTTCAGGAATGTACAACCGGTCTGATGGCGGAATACGCAATTATTGAGCAAACTTTTTCGCCCGTTGTCCTGAACGAAGTCCTGACATGGATAAAAACGCAAAAGTTTCTCATGTAATTTTGCACGATGGTCTCTTTGCGAAATATCGGTATCTTGCTGTTGGCCACAGTAGCGCTCCATGCGTGCCGTTCCCGCCGCACCGCTGTTCAAGTCTCCTTTTCGGACACTTTAAGCAATTCATGCTATTCTGTGGGGAGCATCACCGTTTCCAAATGCAGATGGAACGTCACCGAAGGAGGCACAACGCACCGGTTGAGAGGCAGTATCTACATCCGTCCCGACAGTATCTGCTATTTTCGTGGCGAAATGACGGTAGAGGTTTTTCGTGGCATTGTCCTTAAAGATTCGTTTGCGATCATCAATCGCATGGACAGGGTGTGTTACAAGGGCAGCAATGATTATTTGAGCCGTATTGCGGGCTATCCGGTCAATCCTGCAAGTCTGTGCCTGCTTTTTACTGCCGATCGTTGCGAGCAGGCGTACCGGTTGCTGGGATACAGGATCATTGTGGACAACAGCAGGATTGTGATGTCGGGACGGAATGCTTCGGTTGTGGAGATGAATCTGGATACGGAAGGGCAGACCGTCGAAGATATGACAGTGCGCGGGAGAACGTCGGGCTGTAAAATAGCATACGGTCAATATCGCGCGTATCCACGGTTTATGCTGCCCACCGAAGTGGATATTGCCATCCGTGGCGGCACGACGTCTGCGGGTATTCATGCGCTATTTCAGGATGTGCGGTTTGACGCGCCGCAAACCATCAATTTCAAGATACCCGACAGTTATACTATTGTGCGGTTAGAATGACAGGGCTGAGGTGTGAACTTCCGCTTACCGCGAGGGTATCTCAATAAAATTGATAGAGAGGTTCAACGCGTCGTTCAAATCCTTGCCTTCTTCCAGCATGTCCTCATCGTCGCTTTCATAGTACCAGTTGATGGAGGTTTCGGTTTTTTCCAGCGATTTCAGCAAAATCAGGATGCCTTTCAGGACGGATGTATTGAAATATTCAAATTGCAGATTAATTTGCAGCGGGCGTTTCAGTTGTATATATGCATCCACCCATTCGTAGATAGGTTGGAAAAAGAGTGTTGAATCTTCGGGAATGGCGCGTCCTTTGATGGATATTGTGCCGGTTTCCACATCGCAGATCACATAAGGGGTGATGTGCGTCGCTTCGATTTTTATGGTTGTCATAACAAAAAAAATTATGCTGCAAAAGAAACAATTTTTTTTTAAAGATGCAATAGCTAAATCAAAATTCCATGCTGAAAATTGTCAGACGGTTGTCGGTGTAATGCTTCAGCGTTCCGCCGTGCAGCCGCATGATGTACCGCGAAAGGCTCAGCCCGATGCCCGATCCGGAGGCTTTGGTGGTGAAAAACGGGATGAAAATGTGCGGAGCGACGTCTTTCGGTATGGGTGTTCCGTTGTTGGACACGTCAATGCAGATGCGACCGTTGTTGTGTTGTGCAGAGATATTGATTTCAGCGTTCCGGCAATCGGGCGGGAAGGCTTCTATCGCATTCTTCAGGATGTTGATCAGCGCTTGGGTGATTTGCTCTTTATCGGCATTGAGCAAGATATCCGTTTTGGGCAATGCGATGCGTATGCCTTTTTGTTCTATTTCGGAAGATTGCAGCCGTATGATTTCCTGCAACAGCGGCTGTAATGCAACGGGGCGTTTTTGCGGCTGAGGGACGCCGGTGAATTTGCGGTACGACTCCACGAAATGCAGCAGGCTGCCGGTGGTGTCGTAGATGGTGCGGAAAGCCTCTATCGTGTCGCTACGAAGCGTTTCGGAGTCTTCTTGCCGGAGGGATGACAGCATCGCTTCGCTCAGTGAACTGATAGGGGCGATGGAGTTCATGATTTCGTGGGTCATCACGCGGATGAGCCGTATCCACGATTCCATCTCCTTTGTGTCCAATTCATTCCCGATGCTGTAGATGGTGATAATTTTGAAGACGCCTTTGGCGGTACTGACCTGCGCCATGCGGATGCTCACCTGTTTTTCCTCCCGTTCGTCGGCAATGGCGATCTGTATGCTGCTGCCCACGCTCATTCCGGCGATTGTTTGCGGCAGCGATTCGTCAATGAAGCGCAGTTGTCTCAGATGTGTGAGTATGGGGCGTTTGAAGAGTTGAAGCGCCGCGCTGTTTACCTTGTGGACAATGCCGTGCTCGTCGAAAATGACAATACCTGCGGATGCGCTTTCTACCACAAGGCTCAGGAATTTTTCGTTTTCAATCACTTCCATGCGTGCGTGCGTCAATACGTCCCTGATGCGGTTCATCATCCGGTTCAGTTCTTGCTCCCGTCGCGACATTTTGGTTTCCGAGAAATGAAAAGAATAATCGCCGTTGTCCAACGCATTGAGCAGGAAAAGGATGTTGGTATTGAATTTCTTATAATGCGCGCGCAGTTTCCAGTATGTGACACACACTGCGATGCCTGCCAAGCCGCCTTCGAGGTATTCCGCCCGCATGATGAAGTACGTTCCCGCAACGATTGCCGCTGTCAGCAACGCGAGGTACAGTATGAGGTTATATTCGATGGATTTGAACATTTTGCAGGTCGGTTACAGTCCGTGTTTTTTCATTTTATTGTACAGCGTCTGCCGTGTGACGCCCAATTCGGAGGCGATTACGGATATGTTGCTTCCGTATTTCCGCAATGCGCGCGTTATGGCGTTTTTTTCCATTTCGTTCAGCGATATGACGGATTCTTCCGGAAGTTGCACTTCGTTTGCTTTCAAGATAAAATCGGAATCTTTCAACACGCTTTCATTGCACAGGATGACGGTTTTTTCGACGGTGTGCTGCAATTCGCGCACATTGCCGCGCCACGAATAATCTTCAAGTTTGCGGGCGGCGTCTTTGGTCATCGTTAAGCCGGTTTTACCGTATTTTGCCGCAAACTTTTTCAGGAAAAATTTTGCCAGCGGCACAATGTCTTTTTTGCGTTCCCGCAACGGAGGCACCTCTATGGGTATCGTGTTGATGCGGTACAGCAAGTCTTCGCGAAATGTTCCCCGTTGTACGGACAGTTGCAGGTCGCGGTTGGTGGCGCAGATCAGCCGGATATTCACCGCAACGGGCTGGTTGCTGCCCACGCGGATGATTTGGCGCGATTGCAGCGCGGTGAGCAGTTTTGCCTGTAGCGGATAACTGAGGTTGCCGATTTCGTCCAAAAAGAGCGTACCGTCGTTGGCGGCTTCAAATTTTCCGGCACGGTCGGTGCGTGCATCGGTGAAAGCCCCTTTGACGTGTCCGAACAATTCGCTCTCGAACAATGTCTCGGCAATGGCGCCCATGTCCACGCTCACCCAGCTTTCGTCCGCACGTTCCGACAATTGGTGAATCTTTTTTGCAATAACCTCTTTGCCGGTGCCGTTTTCACCCGTAATCAGTATGTTGGCGTCTGTTTTTGCTACTTTCTGGAGCGTTTCCAGCAAATGTTGCATCACCGAGGATTTGCCCCAGTAAATATCCCCTTCTCTGCTTAGCTGTTCATTCAACGCCGACTGTTTTTCGCGCAGTTTTACCACCTCCTTGCGCGATTCCCGCAAAGCGCGCGCCGACTGCAAGGTGGCCAGCAGTTTGGCGTTGTCCCAGGGCTTGACTACGAAGTCGGTAGCGCCTTCTTTCAAGGCATTCACCGCCAAATCAACGTCCGCATACGCCGTGAACAGCACAACCGGCAATTCGGGGTCGATTTTTCTGATTTCCGACAGCCAATACAGCCCTTCATTGCCCGTATTGACGCCTGCCGAAAAATTCATATCCAGCAATATAACGTCGGGTTTCTTCTCCCTGACGGCAGCCAGCAGCCCGCCCGGAACAGCCAGCAGGGTAACTTCCGCAAAATATCCGCTCAGTAGTATCCTCAAGGCGGTCAATACGTTTTTGTTGTCGTCAACAATTAAAATACTGCCTGTTTTCATTGCATAGTGTGTATGATGCTATCATTTAACGACTGTCGCCCCTGTTTTATTGTCTCCCTTTCGGGCTAAGTGATGCGAAATTTTTTTTAAAAAATACAAGGGTGCGGTAGAGGCGCAAATTTTACTAAATCTTTTTTTGAGGTGCTATTATATCGCACAAATTATAAACACAAAACGCTTTCAATCACTCATGTTACGCACCGATCAATGTCAGGCTGTCTGCGTTCCCCTCCTGTGGAGGTGTCCGAAAGACGGTGTGCTTTTCCCGACTGAGCAAAACCTGACACTGTCAAAGTCCCGCAGGGACTTAGTCGCTGTCCTGCGTTCCCCTCCTGTGGAGGGGGTATCCGAAGGATGGTGTGGTTTTCTCGACTGAGCAAAACCTGACACTGTCAAAGTCCCTGCGGGACGACACTTTATTACCCGTACGCTTTAGCTTACGGACGAGCAGTCACGGGCACTGTCTGACACTGTCAAAGTCCCTGCGGGACTTAGTCGCTGTCCTGCGTTCCCCTCCTGTGGAGGTGTCCGAAAGACGGTGTGCTTTTCCCGACTGAGCAAAACCTGACCCTCAAAGTCCCGCAGGGACGACACTTTATTAACCGTATGCTTTAGCTTACGGACGAGCAATCGCATCAGCGACTAAGTCCCGCAGGGACGACACTTTATTAACATTATGCATCAGCTT
>JAISWR010000064.1 GCA_031270985.1 Bacteroidales bacterium
CGTAATTCCTTTATTTGATACTCCAGATTTTGTTTCATTTCCTGTAAATGCTCCAGCGTTACCGGCTGTTTTATAGTATAGCCTCGCAGCAAATGTTCCCGAAGCACGGACGTTGCCCACCTGCGAAATTGAGTGCCTCTCTGTGATTTTACTCTATAACCGACGGAAATAATCACGTCAAGATTATAATAATTCGTCGGTTTTGTTACGTTGTGAGAAAAATCGGAAATTCCGATTTTTCTCACAACTTCTTCTTTTCCCAGCTCCTTTTCCTTAAAGATATTAAGAATATGCTCGTTGATTGTTGCCCTTGATTTATCAAAAAGCAGGCACATTTGCTCAATAGTCAGCCATACGGTATCTTCTTCTACCCGCACCTGGAAGTTCTCCAGACCCTCAGCCGTGTATTTTACAATTTCATTCATCGTTTATCAGGTTTTTAACGCTGCAATAGATGCTAAAATGCAGGAACGTAGCCGCGTAATTCCACATCACGTCTTTTCGCCCTATGTTGACGGCGCCTTTAAGCAAGTAGCCCTTCAATATTGCGGTGGGCCATTGACGAAATTTGGTCGCCTGCTTGCTATTCACGCAATAGCCGACGGAAAAGGATAGTATCTAAATTATGATATTTTGTTTTATAGACTTGTAACCCTTGATTACCCACATGTGCTCTGTTCTTCCAATTCACCGGAGTTGAAAATATTATTCAAATGCTTGGTGATTGCCGGACGTTTTGTGCACGAAAGGAGCGTCAATATGGTTGGTTGGAAATTGCAGCTCCGCCACGTCACTCCCATTGGATATGGGTAACTCATTTATTTTTAGCGCGGTATGACGACTTTGAATATTGCACCGCCACATCAAAATCGACGGCAAAGATACAAAAAAAATATATTCTGCAATTTTAATTTTGCCTTGAGATATATTTTTCAGCAATCTCCACCATCAGGTTACATCCCAGCGCTTCGATCCTGACGGCAACTCGCTTGTCGCCGCGAAATTCCGTCAATATCCCTTCTATTCCTTTCAATCGCCCCAAATGGATCAGTACTTTTTCGCTTTTCTTCAGGTTTTGGTTTGTTACCGATACTACGTTCTTGCCAGCTTCTATCTGGCGAATGATTTCCATTTCCCTTTCGCGGACAACGGCGGGATTCCCGTCAAAACGCACGATACCCACAATAGCGTCGTCCTGAGCTGCTTCAACTATCCGTCTCTTTGTGCAATAAACGAACACATAGGAGCGGAAAATAGGGACTTTGACTTTCTTCTTCCTGTCCGACCATTGCCGCAATATCGTCATGCAGGGAAGATATGCGTGAAACCCATTTTGCGTCAACGCGTCAAATGCTTTTTGCTCGGCGCGCGGTTTGGTGTACAACACCATCCATTGCAATGGGTTTTTTTCGTTTTTTCCCATACCGCAATATGGTGAAATTGCCGAATAAATTATCTTCTTTGAACAATTTGCAACATATTGCCCTCGGGATCGAAGAAGTTGCGAATACGTCCGCCACCCACTGCTTCAAATTCGGGGGCTTCCCACGCCACCTGATGTTTGTCGAGCGCTGCAACCGCTGCATCCATATCTGCCACACGCAATGCCAAATGCGACCATCCGGGCGTGCATACGTTCCGCTTCTGGCGCGGCGTGCCGTCTTCGGGCATCATTTCTATGTATGTACCGTCGGGTGCCTTGATGATATACACCGGCTTGTCTGTTTGGGCAATAATTTCATAACCAAGTACATCGCAATACCATTGGGTCAGTTTGGTGACATCAGCCGCAGCTACTGCAGGATGGTCAATACCAAGAATTATCTGTTTCATGTCTCTTTATATCATTAAAAATGTAAGTGCAAAGGTAAAACATTTTTTTAAAAACGGACGGAATTAGATACAAAATTACTATTTTTGTCGAAAATTACAGACATGGATTATACAAGTATTTTTAAACGGGTAAAGTCGGCTTCTCGCTCTTTTGTGGATTCGAGCAAAGCGGAACCTGTCTTGCTTTATCTGGCGGATTTGCTGGAAAAAGAAACGAATCTCATTTTGGCGGCAAACCAAAAGGATTTGGAGAGGATGCAGCCCGCAGACTATAAATACGACCGGTTGAGACTCACGCAGCAACGTATCTCCGGCATAGCCAAAGATATGCGCAACGTAGCGGGTTTGCCGTCGCCATTGAAAAAAACGCTAATGGAAACCACAATTCCCAACGGATTGGTTATCAAAAAGGTATCTGTTCCCATCGGGGTGATCGGCGTCATCTACGAAGCGCGTCCCAACGTCACTTGCGACGTTTTTTCTTTGTGTCTAAAGTCCGGCAACGCCTGTATTTTAAAAGGCGGTAGCGATGCGCAGTTTTCCAATGAGGCACTGGTCGAACTGATTCACAATGCGTTGAAACATTTTAACATCAATCCGGATATGATCGTCCTCCTTCCGCCCATGCGGGAATCCACCACTGCTTTGCTGTCTGCAAAAGGATGGGTGGACATCGTTATTCCGAGAGGAAGTCAGGAATTGATTCATTTTGTATGCGAACATGCCAAAATTCCGGTGATTGAAACCGGCGCGGGAATCGTACATACTTATTTGGACAAAACGGGCAACGCCGACAAGGCAAGCGCTATCATCAACAACGCCAAAACGCGCAGAGTGAGCGTATGCAACGCGCTGGACTGCCTCATTGTCCATCACGACAAACTGAAAGAGCTGCACCACATCCTGAATCCACTTGCCGATTCGCAGGTAACCATTTATGCCGACGATCCGGCATACGAAGTGTTGAAAAGACATTATCCAGCAAATTTGCTGCAACATGCGGATAGTTCTTCGTTCGGTACGGAGTTTCTGGATTATAAAATGGCGGTAAAAACAGTGAACAGCATCGAAAAAGCGCTGGAACACATCGAACTTTACGGCTCCATGCACAGTGAAGCCATCATCAGTGAAAATATCGACAATATAGAACTGTTCCTGAACAGGGTGGACGCGGCTGTCGTGTACGCCAACGCATCCACGGCGTTTACCGATGGCGCTCAATTCGGACTGGGCGCAGAGATAGGTATCAGCACCCAGAAGTTGCACGCGCGCGGACCGATGGCGCTGAACGAGCTTACCAGCTACAAATGGACAGTGACAGGCAACGGACAAATACGGACAAACTAAGATGTACTGCTTGTTAAAAAAAGAAATACGGGAATTTTTCTCCACACTGACGGGTTATCTGGTCATTGTGGTGTTTCTGGCAGTGACGGGGCTGTGTCTGTGGGTCTTGCCCGGAGTGTTGAACATTCCCGAAAGCGGTTATGCGGCGTTGGACAGCCTGTTTTACATTGCCCCCTGGATATTTCTGTTTTTAGTGCCGGCAGTCACCATGCGCTCATTTTCCGAAGAAACCAAATCGGGCACCATCGAACTGTTGCTGACCAAGCCGATAAGTGAAGGGCAGATAATATCGGCAAAATTCCTCGCCGCAGTGCTTTTGGTCGCGTTAGCCTTACTGCCCTGTGTGGTGTACGTGGTTTCGGTGTGGCAATTGGGCAACCCGCCGGGGAACCTGGATACGGGCGCAACTTACGGAGCGTTCATCGGACTGCTACTGCTCGGCGGGGTATATGCAGCCGTCGGCACGTTTGCCTCCTCGCTGACGGATAATCAGGTGGTGGCATTCATCACGGCTGCCGTGCTGTGTTTCGTGTTCTGCGAAGGTTTTACCGCTTTGTCGGAAATAACCGCATCCGGAACATTGCAGGATGTTATTGCATGGTGCGGCATCAAACAGCATTACTCCTCCATCAGTCGCGGCGTGGTGGATTCCCGCGATTTAACGTACTTTCTGGGCGTCATGGCGCTGTTCCTGTTACTCACGCGATTGAAACTGCAAAGCAGAAAATGGAAATAGCCGCTCACCCGCCTTAAATGCCTGACAGCCGGATTGAATCATGCTTGAATACAGACAAAACGTTTCCCTGCTGCCCTACAACACATTCGGTATAGATGCTACGGCACAAACGATGATAGTAGCGGACGACGCCGACGCATTGGCACACGAACTGCGGACACTAAGAGCGCCCGAAACAAAACCGCTTTCGGACATGTTGATTCTGGGCGGCGGCAGCAACATTCTTTTTGTTTCCGAAAAATGCCCTCTGGTCATACATCCCGTGTTCAAAGGCATTGAACTTTTGGAAGAACATAACGACACGGCACTGGTACGCGCCTGTGCGGGAGAAATATGGGACGAATGGATACAATGGTGTATCGAACGCGGTTATTCTGGTATGGAAAACCTGTCTGCCATACCGGGTACAGTGGGCGCATGTCCTGTACAAAACATCGGCGCATACGGCACAGAAGCAAAAGATGTGATTGAAACGGTGGAGGCTGTCGAAACAGCCACAGGCAAAACGGTTCACTTCCGCCGCAGAGAATGCGGATTCGGTTATCGGGACAGTTTTTTCAAACAGCACAAAGGTAAATATCTGATTGTGTCCGTAACGTTCCGGCTATCCAAGACATTTACGCCGCAGTTGTCGTATGCCGGTTTACAAACCGAATTAGCCGGTGAACTGGAAATTACGCCGTCTTCGGTACGCGACGCCGTGATGCGTATCCGGCAACAAAAACTGCCCGAATGGCAACAGTTGGGAAGTGCGGGGAGTTTTTTCAAAAACCCTCTCGTTTCCCAACAAAAAGTCGAGGAATTGCGTCGCACTTACGAAAACATACCCCTATACTCCGTACCGCAGGACGGTTTCCGGAAAATTTCTGCGGCGTGGCTTATTGAACAATGCGGATGGAAAGGCGTACAAAAGGGACATGTAGGCGTTTATCACAACCAACCGCTCATTCTGGTGAACCGTGGTAATGCCACAGGCAGAGAAGTCATGGATTTTGCCCGCGAAATCATGGATTCGGCGGAAAAAAAGTTCGGCATCCGTATGGAAACGGAAGTAAACATCGTATAAGGCGGAATGCTCCGCCGGAAAAGTTATTCACCGTCCCGTTGTTGATAACTTCTTTGTGCGGGCAACGTTGTTTTCCGTATTTTTGTCCCCAAAACAAAATGTGATGAGCGCAAATTATCAGGAAGATAACATAAAAACACTGGTGTTTCCCGAAAATATCCGCACAAGACCCGGCATGTACATTGGCAAATTGGGTGACGGATCGTCCCCCGACGACGGCATCTACATCCTCATGAAAGAAGTGCTGGACAACTCCATAGACGAATATATGATGGGCAACGGCAAACAGATAGAACTGACCATTGAGGACAACCGCATTGCCATTCGCGACTACGGACGCGGCATCCCTTTGGGCAGCGTGCTGGATGTGGCGTCAAAACTGCACACCGGCGCTAAGTTTGACACGGTGGCGTTCAAAAAATCCGTCGGATTGAACGGCATAGGCATTAAGGCGGTGAACGCGCTGTCCGCCGAGTTTACCGTACGCTCTTTCCGCGACGGACGTACCAAAGCCGTATCGTTCAAGCAGGGATACCTTGCCGAAGATGCACCGGAAACAAACACCAATCTGCCCAACGGAACACTCATCACTTTTGTACCCGACGACGCCCTGTTTGTCAACTACCGCATCGTGCCCGAATATATTGAGAAATTGCTGAAAAATTATATTTTCCTTAATTCGGGACTTGCCATCCTTTTCAACGGCACGCCCTACGTCTCGCAAAACGGATTGCTCGACCTGCTCAACGACAACATGAGCGAAGCGGGATTGTACCCGCCCATCCACTTGAAAGGCAACGACATTGAAATAGCCGTATGCCACGGAATGCAGTACGGCGAGGAATATTACAGTTTCGCCAACGGGCAGTACACCCCGCAGGGAGGCACACACCAACAGGCTTTCCGCGAAGCATACGTAAAAGCCATCCGCGAATTTTACCGCAAAGAATATGATGCGTCCGACGTGCGGGCATCCATCATTGCCGCCGTCAGCATCAAACTGGAAGAACCGATGTTCGAATCGCAAACCAAGACCAAACTCGGATCCAAAGAAATGGCGCCGGGCAGCGACCTCACCGTAGCAAAATTTATCGGCGATTTCGTAAAACGGGAACTGGACAACTACTTGCACCGCCATCCGGACGTGGCGAACGCTATCCTGCAAAAAATCACCGAATCCGAAAAAGAACGCAAAGCATTATCCGAAATCCGCAAGGTGGCAAAAGAACGCGCACGCAAAGCCAGCCTGCACAACAAAAACCTGCGGGACTGCACCGTGCACTACACCGATAAACATGCGAAAGCCGCCGAATCCACCATTTTCATCACCGAAGGAAGGTCTGCCAGCGGCACCATCACCAAAGTGAGACAACCGGACACACAAGCCGTGTTCAGCCTGCGTGGAAAGCCACTCAATTCTTTCAAAGAACCTTTGAAAATGTTGAAAAACGAAGAATTTAACCTGCTACAGGCAGCTCTCAACATCGAAGAAGACCTGGATAACCTACGCTATAATAATATTGTGATCGCTTCCGACGCCGACCCCGACGGTATGCATATCCGCATATTGCTCATCACGTTCTTTCTGAAATTTTATCCGGAGCTTGTACGCAAAGGACATCTGCACATCCTGCAAACGCCGCTGTTCCGCGTGCGGAACAAAAAAGAAACCATTTATTGTTATTCCGACAACGAAAAAGAAAAAGCCTTGAAAAAACTCGGCAATACTGCGGAAATCACACGTTTCAAAGGCTTGGGCGAAATGCAGGACGAAGATTTTGCCGAACTCATCGGCAACAATATCCGGCTGGACACCGTGCTGCTCAGCAAAACGGATTTAATTCAGGAATTGCTTACCTTCTATGTGGGCGACAATACGCGGGAACGCCGCTATTTCATCATCAACAACCTGCGTGTGGAAAAAGATTTGACGCCTGAAGGAACGAAAGCCGTGGCGTAGGCGTGGCGAACCGGTTTTTCTATCAATACGAATGCCACCAACCACTTTCAATTTTTCAGATAATTTATCAGCGTAGTCATATTGCGGATGTACGACCATGAGGAAATAACCTCATCGGGGAGGCGGTCGGGTCCGAAACCCACGTATTCGTCGGATACGCCGGGCAGTGTTCCAGCCCAATACGGTTTGTTTTTCAGTGCATCCACGATGTTGCGCACATTCTCACCGGTGGGTAATCCGTTGTTCCATTTGGAATAATATTTCGGATATTCCGTCAAAGTTGCGGATTTCAACGGCGAATTTTTGGTCAATTCTTCTACGGGGGTGCTCATCAGTCGGCGGTACTCTTCTTTGAGACGGGCTAAATCAATCGTCCGCACCGAGCTGTAATGGGTGATCAGGTGCGATCGGTTGTCATCCACGTAATAATGTCCCGTACGGATGTCCCCGTCTGTGCGGTGCAGGTAAAGCCCTTTGTTGGTGCCTTTTTCTACGAAGGTAGGGCAAAGTATCTGCCCTTCTCTTTGCGGATGACGGCGTTTTTCGAAATCACTCCATTCCGATTCGGGAATGGCGATGGATTCCAAAAATGCAAAAGCGTCGGGTATCCGTGCCATGTACTTGGCATTTCCCGTGAGTTGATAATAATACATCAAGTTTTCGATCATTTCTGCCGTTCCGTGCGAGGCATATCCGACAGGTTCGAAAGGACGTGCTCCTGCCGGCAGCAAGTCAATGCCCGTTTCGTGTTGCAGCCCCCATCCCGCCTGTGGTTTTCCTCCCTGTAGGGCAATGATACAGTCCATCGCCCGCGCAATGGATTCCAGCGCTCGCTGTTCGCCCAGCATCCGGTAGCATTTTATCAGGAAATTGATATTGTCGGTATGTACGCCGTCGTTGATAGTGATGTATGAGGAGTAGTCCGGATATCCGTTTTCAGGGTGGTCATAGCGCAAGGGATAACGCTGTGGCCATCCACCGACGGGATACTGGCTTTCCAGCACGAAATCAATCGCCTTGTCCAAAGCGGGTTTATAGGCAGGGTCGTATTGTTCCAGATACATGCGCAGCAACAGTTCTGCCGCCATGATGGTGCCTCCGTCGTCAAAGGTGGCATTGCCGTAATAATACTGGTGTTCGTAAGCAGGCCACTTGTAGCCGTCATACACCCGTTTGTACCAGTCTTTCAGCGAAGCTTCGCCGCCGAAATCAATCATGTAGTTCCAGCCGCCGCAAGGCAGTTGCCCCCACATTAAGGCGCGCGCTGCCGCTTCGGCTGCCCGGTAATAGTATTCATCGCCGGTGGCATGGTAGGCGTCCAGAAAAAGATGACCCATGGCGGGTGTGCCGGGCGCTTCCACCCATATCATGGTGGGTTTGGCTTCCAATTCGCCCCACATCCGTGAAAAATCCGGCGCGTAGTTCCACAGGAATCCGCCTTTGTAACTGACGTTTTCCACCATGAAAACCGTTGCCTTTTTCATGGCTGCCGATGCTTCTCCGGACAGGTCGCTTTTTTTTTGCGCGGACAATGACATACACACCACGACCGTCGCTATACACAAAATAAGTTTGGGTTTCAAGGTTGTATGTTTGGTTTGATACTGTCAAGATATGTGATGAATTTCATCATGCAAGCAATGTAAAAGCCTGTGGAAATTCCCATGTTTCCTTCTTTGCGAAAGCAGGAAGTATCGTATTTGTCGCCCACGTTGGTGGAAGCGTATTCGTTTCCCGAATAAGCGACGCCTTCTTTCGGATATTCCCTGTACGGGTACGACACTGCAATGGGCGACAACCAATAGCCTTCTTTGCTGATGCTTTGGAGCAATGCCGTTACTTCCGCCGGCAAATCATTTCCACCGAAGCGTTGAGCGGAGTAATATTTCTGGAGCGGAATCCGCTCCGTGCTGAACAGCGGGGACTTGGCTTTCAGTTCCGCAGGCGACAGCGCCAACGCATCCTGATACGCTTTTTCCAAGTTGGGGATGCTTACAAAACTTGCCGACGCATAATGACCGATGGTGTTCGCAATGTCTTCGTCAACGTAATATTCCCCGTTGTACACGTTGCTGCCTCTGCGGTGCACATACTGCGGCTTTCCTGATTCGGGACAGATGAAACGCGGCACAAGTATATCGCTGCTTTCTCTTGAAGTCCGGTTGAAACGCCTCACTTCCGATTCGGGCAATGCCTGTGATTTCAGAAAAGCGATGGCTTCGGGGATACGCGCCAGAAATTTGGTGTCGCCGGTGAGTTTGTAATATTCTATCATCACGTGAATCATCCGCACGGTGGTTCCCGAATTTACGCCTCGCGGCTCATAGGAACGCGCATGAGCCGGTTGCAGATCGTCCACCGTATATTGGTCAGCCCAACCCGCATAAGGTGCGCCCTGTTGCAAGGTAATCATCAGGTTCATCGCACGTATGAGCGGTTCCCGCACATTCTGCAAGCCTGCCGCCTGATAACATTGCAGCAGGAAATCAATGTTCTCGGGAATCACGTCGTCATTGAGCGTGATGAACGACGAATAGTCGGATTTCCGGTGAAATACATGGTCATATTTCAACGGATAGCGCTGTGGCCACCCTCCTGCCGGGTACTGGCTTTCCAGCACAAACCGTATTGCCTTCTCCAAAGCGGGGCGGAACACGGGGTCATTTTTTTCGACGTATATCCGCAACAAAAATTTGGCGGCATCCACAGTAGCGGCATCGTCAAATGTGGCATTGCCGTAGTAGTGTTGAAACTCTTCGAGCCGCCATGCACTTTTCCCCGTAGTGGCATACCACTGTTTCAAGGAATTTTCGCCGGCAAAATCGAACATATAATTCCATCCGCCACAATCCAATTGACCCCATATCAAGGCATTGGCTGTTTTTTTTGCCGCTTGGTAATAATATTCGTCGCCCGTAGCATGGTAAGCATCCAGCAACAATTGCCCCACTGCCGGCGTTCCGGGCGACTGCACCCACGCCATTGTCCGGTTGGCTTCCACTTCTCCCCACGAACGGGAAAAATCCGGAAGGTAACTCCACACAAAACCGCCGTTAAAACTCGCTTTTTCCATCATAAACCGCGTGGCTTGTTTCATCGTTTCCAGCACCTTTTTTTCTTCCGGCGCTTTGGCGGATACCGATTGCGCCAAAACCAACAAACCTGCGACACACTTGTAAATATTTCGTATCATATTGTTATTTAAAAAGTTAACGTGAATTCGATACGGAATTTCCCGTACCGAATTCACGTTAAAAATACATCAAATTATCATACTTTATACTTTTCGGATAATTTTTTTCAAAAAACATTACGGTTCATTCATAAAACCGTAATAATTCACCAAAATGTTGTTACCGTGTTCATCCTTTCCCGTAGCGGTGATTACGCTGCCGGGTATCGGACAAAGGTAACGCGCGGGCTTTCCCGCCGTCAGGTCTTCTTCCATGTATCCGCCCCACATGCCGTTGCCTCTCCCGTTGCCGATGTAGGAGCTGTACGTGTTGCCTGCGCCCAGAAAGGTCACGCCCCACGGTGCGGCTTTGTATCCCTGACTTTTCAAATCGGCTTTTTCCGTATCCGAAAGGTGTTTGTCCAATCCTTTAATGGCCAGCATGTACGAAGCCGCCGCCACCGGAAAACCTTTGCCTTCATCGCCAACGCCTCGCCAGCCCGGAGCCAGTAGCGGGTTGGTGTTCCCCGGCGGAGTTCCGTAGGTAGTTCCGAAAGCCGCGGGTTTGAGCTGTTTCACATATACCGAATCCGCTATTTCCATGCCGTTTGGATACACGTGATACCTCTGGCTGCGAATGTCGTTTGCCATTTGTTGGAGGGCTTTGCGGGCGTCAATAATCGCATGGTTGAACTCGCCCCAGCGAATTAGATCATGTTTGCGGACGTTTTCGCCCGCCAATTCCCATGCGCGTTCCTGTTTGATAGCTTGCAACACAGCATCGCCACTCAATCCGTCCACATATTGCTCAACTTTTACGGGACGGTCTTCGGAACGGAATGCACGGTTGCGCACCATTTTCAGGTATGTTTTGGCGTCTCCGCCGCCATTGTTCAGCACCGCTTCGGTTTCCGCCAGCAACAGTAAGGCATCGGCATAACGCATGTACACAAAGTTGATGCCGGCTCTGCCGTTACCTTGATTGTACGGATTGTCCATGCGCATCTTGTCCCATTTGTTGAGCGAAATGCCGTTCAGTCCGCCGTCGCCCACCGTACCGGGAGTCAGCATCAGTTCCTGACCGTTGCCGTTGGTACCGGTAACTGCTGCGGTGACATCCCTGCGCAAATCCGCTGCGTCAAAAGAATAATAGTATGTGGGCGTAAAACGGATGGCTCCATACGCTTTGGAGACGTTGGTGTTGTTGGCGCCCGTGTGCGCTCTGGCATAGGCGTATCCCCAGTTGCCGCCGTCGTCGCGTGCCATAGATACTTCCCACAGGGATTCTTTGGAAATCTTATAATCCATTTGATCCTGAAATACCTGCTGGAACGGATTCCCGAAAACACCTTTATCGGCAATGTTTGTCCGTGTGTCGTTCGTGATGAGTGCGTGCCGTCCTCCGGCAACGAGTTTTTTCAACGCGGTGTTTGCCTGTTCATAGTATTTCCGCAGGTTGGTATCGTCCCGCTTGACGGTGCCCCATGCGGCAGGGTCGTTCGGGTCGGGATGGAGCGAGTAACCCGCGCGGGTGAGGGCAATATTGGCAATCATGGCATAACAGAATCCTCTGGACACGCGTTCCGCACCCTGAGGTATTTCGTCAGCCCACATCATCAGAGGCGCAATGCGTTCGAGGTCAGTCAGCATTTGGTCGAGCACTTCCCAACGGTGGGTCACGGGAATGGCAAAACTCATACCGGCTTTCGACGCTTTCACCATCAAAGGCACATCGCCGAAATTGCGCACCAACTCCCAATACAGCACGGCACGCAGCAAAAATGCCTCTCCGTACATTTGCGTGATATTCGACGGCTCTGTGGCGGTCAGTACTTCTGGACGGGTAGCCTCGATACCTTCAATGACCTCGTTGGCGGCATTGATGGCGGTATAGGAAGAAGTCCATTGCCGCACGCTGGCATCGGAATTGTTCCATTCGGTGGCTCCGGATGGATACAGATTAATGACCGCACCGCGCCCCGATGTGGTAAAGTCGGGACGTACTTCGATATCCGAACCTACTCCGTTCAGATTCATCACAATACGATCGCTCAAACAATCTCCCGCCCTTGCCTTGGTATATACGTTCAGTAAAGCCGACATGGTAGATTGTTCCGAAGCAAAAATAAAATCGTTCTCGAATTTTGAAGGTGAAGAGGTGTCCAGATAACCTTTACAGGACACCAACGCTATTATAGCGCTGCACACCCACATATATTGAATGATTCGTTTCATAACATTTAAAATTTATTTTTTTGTGTTTGATGATTAAAAAACAAGATTTAGACCAAAAGTAAAACTGCGCGCTCTCGGATAAGCGTTCCAGTCCAACCCCGGCGTCAATAAATTATCGCTGTTGGAATTTACTTCCGGGTTAATACCGGAATATTTCGTCCAAGTAAAGAGGTTATATGCGGTAGCGTAAACCCTCAATTTGGACACATACACTTTTTGCGTTAAATCCTTCGGCAGGGTATAACCTATGGTCACATTGTTCAACCGCAGGAACGATCCGTCTTCAATGCCCCACGAGTGAACCACGCGGGTATTTTGATACGGATACCAAATGGTGGCATTTTTGTTCAGTTCTTTCAATGCATCGGGATCGGTGACGCGGTTGCCTTTTTCATCGAACAGGCGGAAGCGATTGACCATTTCACCCATCAGATTTACATTCACCTTGTTTTGCGTCATGGAAGCGGCGTCCAATTTATTGGCATTGTAAATATCGTTACCATAGCTCCAACTGAAACTTGCCGTAGCGTCAAAACCCTTATAGATCACGTTCAGGTTGAATCCGCCGGTATGCACGGGATTGGTGTCTCCTATTTCCGTAATGTCCGCAGTAGTGATATTTGTGGGATCGTCATCCGATATTTTTTTGAATTTCAATGCGCCCGGGTATGCTGCGCCTGCGTTTCCGGAAACTCCCACAGGCAACTGATAACGAACAACAGAGTTATACTGTCCGGGTTTCAGCGTATATGCGCCTGTGCCCGTATTGTAGTCAAAATCGTCCACCGAGTAGAATCCGTCGGTGATATAGCCCATAATTAAGCCCGCCGATTTGCCCACCTCAAAGCGATAGTCATTATACGGAGTGATGACGGTGCTGCCCCATGCCGAAGCAAATTCTTTAAACGGCATACCGGTTGCCAGTTTTTCGATTTTGTTTTTGTTGAATCCGATATTGAAACTTGCCGACAGCACAAAATCCTTGCTGCGAACGATGTCGCCGCCCAAAGTAACTTCCACGCCTCTGTTGCGGGTCTGACCGATGTTCTGCTGTTGGGTGGTATAACCGAGATGGGTAGGGATATCCGACTCTATCAGCAAATCTTTGGTGGTGTTCCAGTATCCTTCAAACGTACCGTACACACGGTTGCGAAAGAGGTTGAAATCCAGCCCGATGTTGCGGGTAATGGTCGTTTCCCATTTCAGGTCGGGGTTGATCAGCTTGGTGGAATTTGCCTGATAGTAGCCTTGCCGTACATTGTTGAAAGCATAGCCGCCTGTTCCCGCTTTCCACTGGAAACGCCAGAGGTCGGCATCAATACGGTCGTTACCCGCCGCTCCGAAGCTCAAACGCAGTTTCAAGTTGTCTATCCATCTTGCGTCACTCAGGAAAGCCTCGTCGCTCACACGCCATGCCACAGCAGCAGCAGGGAAATATCCCCAGCGATTTCCGGGCGCAAAGCGTGAAGATCCGTCTGCACGAAGAGTTGCCGTAAAAATATACCGGTCTTTGAACGTGTAATTGACGCGCCCGAACCACGACAACATGCGGATAGGCGTATCGTATGCATTGCTGATAATCCCTCCAGGTATATTCTTTGACCTGTCCCACTGGTCAATAGCGCCGAATGCTTTTTCCGTGTCATACGTCGCCGGAAGATAATCCGCTTCCATAGACGAGCGTTCCTGCAACGTCTCATTGGCTTCCTGTCCCGCCAGAATGTTCAGCCTGTGGTTGTTGCCGAGTTTTTGAACATCCCATGTGAGGGTATTCACCAAACGGGTGGAAGACATCTCGTTGCGGTCAATTTCTGCCGAAGGAAGCCCTTCCGTATGATTGACCAACGCGCTGCTGTATTCATAATTTTTCTGCCAGTTATAATTTTTGCCGTATTCCGTTTTAAAAGTCAAGCCTTTGATGATTTCCCAACTCACCGCACCGTTGATGCGTATGCCTTTGCGCGTCCTTTCGTTATGCGTGCCTTCAATCATGGCTTTGGGGTTATACGCGGGATTGACATTATCGGACTCCATCACGAAGCCGGGATTGACATTGGAGTCATATTCGCCCAGCGGAGGGACAGGCGCGTAATAAATGGCGGAATTGGTACTGGAATTCGAACCGAAAGTGCCGCCGTCCGTGAAACGGAAATCAATGTCGAGGACAAGCCCTTTGGCGATTTCTGCATTCAGCCTTGCGTTCAGGTTCTGACGCTTATACCACGATTCTACACGAAGCGCATCGTCTTTCAACGCATTGTATCCCACGAGGAAGCGCGTTTTCTCATTCCCGCCGCTCACCGTCACGTTGTGCGACTGCGTCCATGTGGGACCACCGTATATCTCTTCCTGCCAGTCGGTATTCTTCACGTTGTCGTATTGACGAATACCGTCACGGAAAGCGTCCGTCCCAGGTGCGCCGATGGCAAATGCCTGACGGTAAGTCGCCTCGCTTTTGCCAGAATGAAGCTCGTACAATTCCCAATTGAACTTTACATATTCCGAACCGCTCATCACATCCACTTTGTCTGCCAGGGTTTTCACCTGAAAATAAGTGTCATAGGTGACATTGATGCGGTCTTTGGTAGCTCCTTTGGTGGTGACCAGCACTACGCCGTTGGCGCCGCGTGCACCGTAAATTGCCGTTGAAGAAGCGTCTTTCAGAATAGTGATGTTTTCAATCTGTGACGACGGAATATCGTTCAGGTTGGATACGGGAAATCCATCCACGATATACAGCGGTTCGTTGCTTTGCGTAATGGAGCCGCCGCCACGCACACGTATGCGCATCGCAGCATCCGGACGTCCATCCTGAGTAGTGATGGTTACGCCGGCAATTTTGCCTTGCAACGCTTCTGCAACATTGGCAACCGGCTGTGCAATAATATCTTCTCCACTCACTGTGGCAACCGATCCGGTCAAATCTTTTTTACGTAACGTGCCGTAGCCTACCACTACCACCTCTTCCAGCTCCTGCCCCTCCTGCAAGGTAACGTCAATCACACGCCGGTCGCCCACCGCAGCAGTTACCGTCGAATAGCCGACAAACGAAAATTCCAACACCGACTGTGCATCGGACACCAATATGGAATACGTCCCGTCCACGGTAGATACAACGCCCGTCGATGTGCCCTGTATCCTGATATTGACCCCCGGAAGGGTCTCGCCGTTGTTGTCTTTCACCGTACCGGTGATGGTAAGCGTTTGCGCCGCAACAGCAGCATCAATGCAAAACAGCAAACCGACAACCATACAAAAGTTCAATTTTCTCTTTAATTTACTCATGATTTTAATTGTTTAACATTTGATTAAAAAATTTGATTAAAAATTGGTTTGTTTTATAAATTTTGGGGTTTTATTCTAACTCCGTTAGAATAAAACCGCATGGCGTTTTTTATCCCGATAATATCCTCATAGGCAGACAGTTTTAAAGGTGAATAATCCGGTTAAAAGGTTCGACGGGCACAGCAACAAAAAAGCCGCAACCCGCCCAAGCCGGTTGCAGCCTTTCATTAAGTTCCATAAAACACGTGCGTCCCCGCACGTATATTTTATGCTATACGAGTATTCTCTCTCTCTCTCTCTCTCTCTCTCTCTCTCTCTCTCTCTCTCTCTCTCTCTCTCTGCAAAAATCATGCCAAACTTGCTAATTTGCAGATTTTCAACTGTTTTATTCGCGAAAAAAGGATTCATCTCTCATTTTTTTCTCACTGCAAATATACAAATTTATTTTTGAAAAACAAAAATAAAAACATGCATGCGTGAAAATTTGGATTTGCAACCGGCAAGCATTATTTTTGTACAAAAATGGAAATCATGCGAACCATGAATGTTTTTGCCGATGTGCCGATGGTGAAAATTTTATCGCCGGAAGAAATTAAAGCAGCAGATGCGTACACCATTGCGCATGAGCCTGTTGCATCCGTCGATCTGATGGAACGGGCGGCTTCTGCCTGTGCGGGATGGTTCATCCGCCATTTTGACCGCAGTCGGGAAATTGTCGTGATGTGCGGTCACGGCAACAACGGCGGCGACGGATTGGCTATCGCGCGCATGCTGCACGAAGCGGGATACAAAGTCGGCGTGTATCTGTCGGCAGATGTTACACGGCTTTCCCCGGATGCTGCCGCCAACTACAAGCGTTTGCCGGGCAACGTTCGTTCCGTGTTGTTGAACGGCGGCAATATGCCATTGCTGGAACGCAAGCATGTGTTGATAGACGCTCTTTTCGGCGTGGGACTGTCGCGTCCGCCGGAAGGTTTAACCGCGCAGGCCATAACGCACATCAACAACAGCGGGGCAACAATAGTGGCGATTGATGTGCCGTCGGGACTTTTTTGCGAAGACAACACCGGCAATCGCCCCGAAACCATCATTCACGCCAATTACACGCTTACGTTCCAACAGCCCAAATTATCGTTCTTTTTTGCGGAAAACGCTCCTTTCGTCGGTCAGTGGGAAACGTTGGACATCGGCGTGTTGCCGCAAGCGGTTACGCAACAGCCCTCCTCCGTGTTCATGCTGTCTTCCGGCGCAATAACCGGATGGTTTGCTCCGCGCAAGAGGTTCTCGCACAAGGGGGATTACGGTCACGCCTGTATTGTTGCCGGCAGTCGCGACATGATGGGCGCATCTTCGCTTGCCGTCAGGGCGTGCCTGCGTGCCGGTGCAGGGCTGGTGACGGCGCATGTGCCTCGCAACGAACGGCTTGTCATACAACTGTCTGCTCCGGAAGCGATCATCTCCGAGGATCCGCATCCTCAAATGTGGTCTCAAATGCCTGATGTAACGCGCTATTCTGCGATAGCCGTTGGCCCCGGTATCGGCAAGCGTCAAAAGACACGGAAAGCGCTTATGGAATTTTTGTCGGCTGTCCGTAGCGGAAAAAAGCGATGTCCGCCGCTGGTGCTGGATGCCGACGCACTGAATATCCTTTCGGAAAGCGCAGGAATCACAGTACCGGACTTATTGCCCGCCGGAAGCATCATTACGCCGCATCCCAAAGAGTTTGACCGCTTGATGGGCGGTGTCTCTCCTTTTTACGACGGCATCACCAACGCATATTTAAGATGGCAAAAACAGAAAGAAACGGCAAAAAAACACAATATTGTCATTGTGCTGAAGGGCGCGTATACCTGCATTGCTTCGCCCGACGCCTGCTTTTTCAATACCACCGGCAATCCGGGCATGGCGACAGCGGGCAGCGGAGATGTGCTTACGGGCATCATTGCTGCGCTTCTGGCACAGGGACAGCAACCCGTACAGGCGGCATGTGCCGGAGTGTGGCTGCATGGCGCGGCAGGCGATATGGCTGCAGAAACGCACGGACAACAAGCCCTCATCGCCGGCGACATCATTGAACATATCGGCAAAGCGCTGAAAACGACGGAACGGACGGGTTAAATTACCGCTATCGGGGTACCCCTACCCTACCCCGTCAAAAATCGGACAACCGCGACCGTTCGATGCTGTCAGATGCTGTGCGCGCCGACAGGTCGGATGTCCCGAGTTCAGCCGGCTATCCTCAATTTCAGTCCGGCAAGGATGGTGTCGGGTTTCAGGCGCATCACGCTGTTCATTTCTCCGGCCATGCAGTATCCGCAACGGTCGCAAAGCCCAAGTGCGGTTCCGCCGCAATCCGGAAGCCGCTTTCCGTCCACAGTGATAAAGTTGGATATCCAGCAATATTTTTTGAATCGGTTGTGTTTCATCAGTTGCAGACCGGAGATGGAATTCATGACGGGATAAGCTTTCTTTTTGAGGGCGATGACCTTGTCCAGCACCGCTGTGCGTTTGTCCTCGTCCAGCGACAGTTCTTCCGTACCCGGATAGGGCGTATGCAGGTTGATGGAGATCGACC
>JAISWR010000009.1 GCA_031270985.1 Bacteroidales bacterium
TGCAATTCGTCGATCACTTCTTTCAGGTCAACGCTGGCGCCTCCTGCTTTCGGCATGACAACGACATTGCCTTTGTCATTGACGGAGAAATAATTCAGTCCCCACCCACCGATGTTATATAATTCCACCGAATCCTCGGTTCTCCATTTTCTCATTTCAGACGATGAACATTTCAAAATCAAAGTGCGAAAATAATGAATGTTGTGTTTCCATCCTACTGTTAGGACGGAATATTTTTTAAAATATTTATATTCATCTGGAAAAACAGCGATATACCGGACATTCTTCCTCTGTTTCCAACGTATGCAAGGCGTGACTCAATCTTAGTTTCTTTTTGCGGTATCGAAAAATAATCTTTTATTTTCTTACAGAACGTACAACAAAACAGGAAAGCAGGAAAATTTTATTACTTTGCTTGCCAATACGGATTCTATCGTCCACGTTTTGCAGATTAACGCTTTTGTTGCACGATCCTCGCAGTAATTTGCGTATTTTGGACTGTTTCAAAAGCGACGAACAAACAGTGGTCGAAAGTCACAGATTTTTGGAAAATGCCTGAGGAATGGTCGTTTAATCGGTGCGACAATTTGAAATGTACCTTTTTTTTACAAAATGCGGTTTTTCTCAAAGATATCATGTATTTTTGCAAAAAAATGTAAAAATCATTTCTAAAAGAAGCACTATGTTATACTATTCAAAAGGCTCAAAAGACCATACTTTCTCTCCGGAAGAGCTAAAAAACGCACTGTCGGAAATTTTTGAAAAACTTGGATCGCGTAAAAAAATATTGGTATTGCCGCCGGATTTCACTCGTTTTCACTCCTTTGCAGGAACCATCACCGAGCGGGTGTGGCAATATTACGGTTCGGCGCTGACCGATATATTACCTGCATTAGGGACGCATACACCCATGACCGACGAAGAAATCCCGCGCATGTTCGGACAAGTGCCCGCAAGTCTGTTCCGGGTGCACGATTGGCGCAATGATGTTGTCACCGTAGGCACCGTTCCTGCGAAATATATCCGGCAACTGTCAGAAGGAAAGCTGGACTACACGTGGCCTGCGCAAATCAACAAACTGTTGGCACACGGAGAGCATGACTTGATTTTGTCCATCGGGCAGGTGGTACCTCACGAAGTCATCGGGATGGCAAACTACAATAAAAACATTTTCGTAGGTACCGGCGGGGCGGAAGGCATCAACAAAAGCCATTTTATCGGGGCGGTGTACGGCATGGAACGCATTATGGGACGCGCCGAATCGCCCGTGCGCAGTGTGATGAACTACGCTTCGGAACATTTCACCAATCACCTGCCCATCGTGTACATACAGACAGTGGTGAGCAAGGACGCAACAGGTAAACTGCAAATACGCGGGTTGTATGCGGGCGACGATTTCGAATGTTTCCGTCAAGCTGCCGCTCTCTCGCTCGAAACTAACTTCCTGATGGTGGACAAACCCATCAAAAAGGCGGTGGTGTGGCTTGACCCCGAAGAATTTAAAAGCACGTGGCTGGGCAACAAGAGCGTGTACCGCACCCGTATGGCGCTTGCCGACGGTGCGGAACTTCTGGTGCTGGCGCCGGGATTGAAAGAATTTGGCGAGGACAGGGAGATAGACCGGCTCATCCGCAAATACGGCTACGCCGGAACGCCACATACCCTTGAAGCGGTGGAAAAAAATCAGGATTTGCGTGACAATCTCGGTGCGGCGGCTCATTTGATACACGGATCCAGCGAAGGACGCTTCACTGTGACCTATTGCCCGGGCAAACTGTCCCGACACGAAATAGAAAGCGTACATTTTCGCTATGCGCCGCTTGCCGAAACACTGAAACGCTACGATCCGCAAAAACTCGTTGACGGACTCAACACCTTACCCGACGGAGAAGAGGTGTTCTTCATCTCCAATCCTGCATTGGGGTTGTGGGCGCATCCGGACAGATTCAGGTAAGTGATGAAAAATTTTTAACCATCAACGGGAATTTCCGCTAACCGGAAACTCCATTGATGTCCTAAAGACAGGGTATTATTTGGTGCTGGCGCCCGACAGGATAATGTCACTCGGTTTCAACATCTCGTATGCTTCGAGCGTAAAAGCGCTGCTAACAGGCTGTCCATCTTTTGTGAAACCGACTGTTGAGGGAATGTCTATAATAAAAATAATTACTGAATGGCGAAATCGGCATCATTTTACGCAAAAATCCAGCACAGGCAGCTCTTCCAGATATGCTTGCAAACGATCGCCGATGCGCACGGGACCGACCCCTGCAGGAGTACCGGTAAAGATGAGGTCTCCCGTTTTCAAGGTAAAGTATTCCGACACGCGTGCAATGATTTGGTCAACGGGAAAAATCATGTCGCGGGTGTTGCCTTGCTGTACGGTCTTTCCGTTTAAGTTGAGATGGAAACTGAGGTTTTGGGACGGCAGTTTGTTTTTGGATATCCACTTGCCCACAGGCGCCGACCCGTCAAACGCTTTGGCAATGTCCCAAGGCAAGCCTTGCTCTTTGCACCGCTGCTGAATGTCGCGTGCCGTAAAGTCAATACCGACAGTGACTTCGGAATAATATCCGCCGGCAAATCGAGGCAAAATACACTTGCCCATCCGGTCAATTTTGACCACTATTTCCGTTTCGTAGTGGATTTCTTTGGAAAAGTCGGGGTAAAAAAACGGACGGTTACGGAGCAACAGCGCCGTTTCGGGTTTGGCAAAAATCACAAGTTCAGCCGGCAGTACGTTTTCCATTTCCGCCACATGCAACGGATAATTCATCCCTACCGCCAGAATTTTCATAAAATAATCATTTGTTCCTGTTCCACTATCCGTTCGCAATAATGGCATTTGAGCGAAACAGGCTTTTTGGCAACCACATAAAATTTTGTTATCATGGGTTCGTTGTTGGTGATACATTTTGGATTAACGCATCGCACAATGCCCGATACATCGTCTGGAACATCTACCACGCGCTTTTCCACCACTTTATAGTCGCAGATGGTGTTCAACTTGGCTTCCGGCGCCACCAATGCTATCTTGTTGACTTCCTTGTTGTCGAAAAACTTGTCGGCAATTTTGATAATTGCTTTCTTTCCCAGTTTTTTGCTGTCCAAATTGTTGCCGAATGTCACCTGCGACAGAATTTTGTCCAGCCCGAGTATAGAAATCACCTTAAAGAGACTTTCGGGCGGGATGTGGTCAATTACCGTACCGGACTTAATGGCGTTTACTACAAATTCTTCTTTTTTCAATTCGTTCATGATAAAAATTTTATTTATTCTCTGCCACTTAGGACGCAACCGGATGCGTTCAAATTCCCGTGTAATTGAACGGTGTGATTTGTTTCAGTTCGATTTTTATGGCAGGCGACACATCCAGCGTGTCAATAAATGTGTCAATGTCTTGCCGGCTGATGGCTTCGCCTGTGCGTGTAAGGGCTTTCAACGCTTCGTAGGGTTTGGGGTAGCCTTCGCGGCGAAGGACAGTTTGTATGCCTTCGCTCACCACGATCCAGTTGCGTGCAAGATCGGTTTCCAGCGCAGGAGGATTCACAATGAGTTTGTCCAATCCTCTAAGCAGAGAGGTAAAGGAGATGAGGATGTGCGCCATCGGAATGCCCAGGTTGCGCAGGACGGTGGAGTCTGTAAGGTCGCGTTGCAGGCGCGATATGGGCAGTTTGCCTGCCAAATGTTCCAGCAGAGCGTTGGCAATGCCCAGGTTTCCTTCGGCATTTTCAAAGTCAATTGGATTCACTTTGTGCGGCATGGCGGATGATCCTATTTCCGTGCCGACAATCTTTTGTTTGAAATAGTTCTGGGAGATGTACGTCCACATGTCGCGACACAAGTCGATCAGTATGTTGTTGATGCGTTTGAAGGCGTCGCATTGGGCGGCGATGTTGTCGTAATGTTCTATTTGCGTGGTGGTTTGGCTTCGTTTCAAGCCCAGCATCCCGTCCACAAAATCGTCGGCAAAGGTTTTCCAGTCCACATCGGGATACGCGACATGGTGTGCGTTGAAATTTCCCGTTGCGCCTCCGAATTTGGCGGAGAACGGAATGGCTGTGAGTTGTGCGAACTGCATTTCGAGTCTTTCGACAAAAACAGATATTTCCTTGCCCAACCGCGTAGGCGAAGCCGGTTGTCCGTGCGTACGCGCCAACATGGGAACGGCGCTGCATGAAGCGGAAAGATTTTTCAACCGCGCCAGCACGTTCTTAAAGCAGGGAATATATACCTGTTCCGTTGCTTCCTTGTGTAACAGCGGAATAGAGGTATTGTTGATGTCCTGCGAAGTCAATCCGAAATGGATGAATTCGCTGTACGCGGCAAGTCCCAACTGTTGAAATATTTCTTTCAGGTAGTACTCCACTGCTTTAACGTCGTGATTGACCTCTTTTTCAATCGTTTTTACGCGGAAGGCTTCCATTGCGTTGTAGCGGCTGCAATAAACATCACGCAACGCTTTGCATTTCGATGTGTTGAGACTCTGTAATTGCGGCAACGGCAAGGAACGCAACGCAATAAAATATTCTATCTCTACCCTGATGCGATAACGGATGAGGGCATATTCGGAATAATAATTTACCAGCGGATGGGTTATGCTGTAATACCGACCGTCAACAGGCGAAATGGCGAAAAGGTGATCCACGTCCACTCCACGCGTATTATTTTTTGATACCCAGGTATTGCTGTACCAGCGGCAATATGTCCTGCGAGTCGGCAGATTTGAAATAGAGCGATTGCGCTTCCAGCACATAGGTGATGGCATGTTCTTTCGCCACTGCTTCAATGGCTTTGTTGGCTTTTTCCCTCACCGGTTGCATCTGTTTGGCATTTTCCTGCTGGAGTGCCTCAACGGATGATTCCTGAAATGTCTGAAGTCTTTGTTGCATCGCGTTGATTTCCTGCTCTCTGGATGTCTTTAACAAATCCGTCCAATTTTTTTGATTGTTCAGGTAATCGTCATATTTTCGCCTCAATTCCACCTGTATTTGCTCATATTCGGCTTCCATCTCCTTTTGTATTTTTTGCAATTTTACGATAGCCGAATCGTACTCAGGCATGGACTGCATCAGTTCTTGACTGTCAATATGCGCCAATTTCAGCGTTTTTTGCTGTGCGCCGACGCCGGCACAAAAAGCGGCAAGGGCTATTGCCGACACGATCTTCATAATGGTTTTCATATTTTTATCATTCATTAAAATTTTGTGCAAAAATAATCATTAATTTTTATATCCCAATTTTTCCAGCACTTCGTCGCTACGATCCTGTTTCGGGTTGGCATACAGTACGCTGGCGTCGGCAGCCGTATCGAAAATTGCCGCATAGCCTCCTTCCACCGCAAGTTCTTTCACCGCGCGATATACCTCGTCCTGTATGGGTTTCACCAATTCCTGCTGTTTTTTCGCCAATTCTCCGTCGGCGCCAAAATATTTTTTTTGCAGGTCTTTCACGGTCTGCTCTTTTGTGAGAATTTCGCTTTCACGTTTTTTACGCATATCTTCGGACAACATCACTTTTTCCGCCTGATAGTTTTTGAACAGTTTTTCTATCTCGGCATATTGTCCCTCGATTTCTTTTTGCCATTCTCCGGACAGTTTTTCTATCTGTCCCTGAGCCGATTTATACGCGGGTATATTGTTCAGGATATACTCGCTATCCACAAAGGCGAACTTCTGAGCCATTGCAGGGATGGCGCTCATCGCTGCCAGTATCAATACAGTTATTATTCTTTTCATCGTTTTTTTTTTTAATTATATAACATCTTTTTTAATTATTTGCCTGTTCATGTTTAAAACTGCTGTCCCATGATGAACTGGAACTCGCCTTTTTTGCCGCCGCCGGGCACTGCGTCGAAGCCGTAGCCCCAGTCGATCCCCAACAATCCGAACATCGGGAGGAATGCGCGAACGCCGATACCTGCCGTGCGTTTCAGATTGAACGGATGGTAATCCTTGAATTCGTACCATGCGTTGCCTACTTCGGCAAAACCTACCAGATAGATAGTGGACGACGGCTGCATGATGACCGGATAGCGCAACTCCATGTTCGCTTTGGTGTAAATATTTGCCTTACTGTAATATTCATCCACGCGGGGTGTCAAAGCGCCGTCCGTATATCCTCTCATAGGTACAATTTCTATGCCATGAATTTGGTACTGACCCATGCCCGAACCTCCCATGTCGAATCCTTCATAGGGTGAATAACTCACATCCTTGTTGAAATACCCCAGATATCCGAACTGGTAGTTGGTTGCCAGCACCATCTTATCTACTACATTCAAATACCATGCCGCTTTGAAAATCCACTTGTGGTATTCGATCCATTTGTATTTTTCGGATACTTTCGCCGATTTGTAATTGACATCGTTGAAAGCCGACCACGGCGGGGTGATGTGCAGGCTCAGGGAAACGTTTGAGCCTCTGCGCGGGTATATTGTTTGATCCTGCGAGTTGCGTCCCAGCGTGATACCGAGGTTGAAGTTGTTGGATGTGCCGTTGCTGAACGGAAGGCTGTAATAGCCGCCGCTACGGGGCCAGTCTTGCACTTTGTAGCGCATGTAGGTAAGTTCTGTGGACAGGGAAAACCAATCGTCGGGCCATTTCAGCATTTTGCCCAATCCGATGGTGACGCCCGATGTTTTGTAATATTGGCTGGCTCCTTCGGTGCTCCAGTAATAACTTTGGTTGGTGATTTTCGAATGATAGAGTGAAATGGAGAAAGAATTGCGTTTTTTCCCGCCCAGCCATGGTTCTATAAAGGTGATGTTGTAAGATTGGTAATATTTGCCGTTGGATTGGACGGAGAGTCCGAGCGTTTGTCCGTCGCCCGAAGGGACGGGACGCCACGATTTGAGGTCGAAGATGCGACCGGCGGCAAAATTGTTGAACCTTACGCCCACCCTGCCGATGAACATGCCGCCGCCGAAACCTGCCGACAGTTCCAACTGGTCGTTGGCTTTCTCGGTGAGGTTGTACACCACGTCCACTGTGCCATTCTGCGGTTTCGGCTGTATGTCGATATCCGTTCCCAATTTTTCGGGGTCGAAATGTCCCAGATTCGCCAACTCGCGGATGTCGCGGATGATGAGGTCTTTGCTGTACAAATCGCCCGGATGCACGCGCAGTTCTCTGCGTGCCACATGTTCATTGGTTTTGTAGTTGCCTTTGATGACGACGCGGTCAATGGTTGCCTGTTCGCCTTCAAACACGCGCATTTCCACGTCCACCGAATCGTTCTCCACATGCAATTCCACCGGAGTGATGGATGAGAACAGGTAACCGTTGTTCTGGTACGTTGCACTCACTGCATCCTCGTCGAAGAGCAAGCGTTTGTTCAATCCTACCTGATCGTAGATGTCGCCTTTATTGTAGCCCAGCAAGCGCTGCAGGTATTCGGTCGGGTATTTGGTGTTGCCTACCCATGTGATGTTCCGGAAATAGTATTTTCCGCCTTCGCTTATCCTCACGTGTAGCACCACACGTTTGTCATTGACAAAGGTGATGGAATCATTCAGGATTTTAAAATCACGGTATCCGTTTTTGTTGTAAAATTCCGCAAGGTTGCTTCTGTCTTCTTTGAGGTTTGCGATTACGTATTTTTTGGATTTAAAGATGTTGAGATTCCATTTCAGTTGTTTGGTTTTCTTCATCACGCGCCGCAATCTCCTGTCTTTGAAGACGGAGTTGTCCATAAAATCTATTTCGGCAATTTTCACTTTGGAATGTTTGTCAATTATCACCCGCAATGCCGCCCTGTTGGTTATCGCTGTGTCCTGTTTTTGGACAAAATCAACGGACACGTTGTAATAGCCTTTGTCTCTATAATGTTTGGTGATGATGGTTTTGATGTTGTTGAGGACGTTTTCCGTGAGTTGGCTGCCTGCTTTTACGTTGATTTTTTCCGTCAGGTCTTTTACTTCTCCTTTTCGCACGCCTTCAATGGTAATTTTTGACAGGCGGGAACGTTCGCGCAGGACGATTTCAAAGAAAATCACGTTGCCTTCGATTTTTTTGGCAATGACGTTCACATAGGAAAACAGTCCCTGTTCCCAGAATTTATCCATGACTTTGGTGACGTCATCGCCCGGGACGATGATTTTTTGCCCTGTTTCCAATCCCGACATGCTCGCCAGCACGTTGGCGTCAATAAATTTCACGCCGGTAACCGTGACTCCGCCGATGATGTATTCCTGTTGGTTGGAATAGTCCATTACGGGCAGGTCGGCATAATCTGCCGGTGGTTCCTGTCCGAATATTTTCGGGGCAAGCGTACAAGATGCAGCAATGATACCAAGTATTATTTTCCGCAGCATGTTATTGGATTTGTGAAGGTTCATATTGATTTAACTGTTCGCCGGTTTTTCCGAAACGACGTTCCCGTTGCTGGAAATCCACGATGGCACGGTAAAAATCTTCTTTTTTGAAATCCGGCCACAGCAGCGGCGTAAAATACAGTTCGGAATATGCTATTTGCCAGAGCAGGAAATTGCTGATGCGGTATTCGCCGCCGGTTCGGATCAGCAGTTCGGGGTCGGGCATGTCGTGCGTGTTCAGGTAAGCGGAAAAAAGCGCTTCGGTCACCGGCTGTCCGTTCAGTTTGCCTGCTTCGGCATTGGTTTTTATACGGCCGACGGCATCCATGATTTCCCATCTGCCGCTATAGTTGAGCGCCAGCACAAGTTTCAACCCCGTATTGTTTGCGGTTTTCTTCATTACTGTTTCCAATTGCCGTACCACATCTTTGTCCAGTCCTTCCATATCTCCGATTGCCGTCAATTTGATATTGTTTTTTTGCAATGCGGGCATTTCGTCATTCAGCGACGACACCAGCAGCGACATGAGCACGTCCACCTCCATGCGGGGACGTTGCCAATTTTCCGTTGAAAAAGTATACAGCGTGAGGAAACCTATGCCTGCTTCCGCAGCCGCCTCCACCGTTTCCCGCACCGCTTGAATGCCGTTACGGTGTCCGAAAATCCGTTGATTGCCTTTTTGTTTTGCCCATCTGCCGTTGCCGTCCATAATGACGGCGACATGCACAGGCAATTTGCCTTTATCTATTTTTTCTTTATATGTCATTTATATCTAATCGGTTGCGTATATGCGGGACACGCAAAACTTTCCTCAAAGATACGAAAAGTTATGAAAATCCCAATAAACGAACACCAATCATTATTATGACCGACGGCATAAGTACCGGGGTTGACAACGCCGTCTATTTTATCGGTAAAAGTTTTCCGCATTCCCCATTCGCAACCTACCCCGATGGCGGGATTGATTTGGTATTTGTAGCCTGCTCCGAAAGGAATGGTCATGTGTCCCGAATTGATGTCGTTCACCGTGGATTTCAAAATAACTGCATAGCCAAGCCCGAAGAAAATGTACGGCGTGTGTGCAGTGGGATGTTCGCGATTGAAGGTGAACGGGAGAAAATTAAATTCATATCCTATGTGCAAATCTATCAGTGAAGTGCTGAAATTTTGCTGTCTGTCTTGCTGGAAAGCGTTTTTGAAATCCAGATCGTTGCCCTTGAAACTGCCGTAGTATGCGCTTGCCCGCAAGCAGTGGTGTTCGTTAAAATTGTGTTTCAACAATGCGCCAACCGATATGCCGGGCGCGTAAAACTGTTTGCGAGGATTGATGTCACCCAAATAATACGATGTGCCGCCGAACAGGCCGAAATCCGAACGTTTGTGGAATTCCCCTCCTCCGGCAGCATTGGCACAGCACAGCAATCCTGCTGCATAAGCCATGATATATCCGATTGTCCTCAATCTCCCAACATTTTTTGGCGTGAATCCATACATACAAAACGAAACGTAACTATGCCCTCTTTTATTATCCTCAACCGTTTTTTCTGTTATTTACTCAGTTTTCCGCCCAAAAAGATGAATTTGTATGCCAAGTGCAGCGTGGTAAAAAGATAGGCGTCATAATTTTTTGGTTCTGCAATGGCTATTCCATCCAGATAGTCGGACGTGCAAAGTCTTCCGCCCATCTCTATGCCCAGCGTCCAGTGACGGGACAGGTCTGTCCGTACGCCCAACCCGAACGGCAATGCGAATCCTCCTACTGGGGAACGAAGGTCAAGCGTAGGGCGTATGACGCTCTCGTCTTGACGGATAATCTCGAAATCAGGTTCGGAATACACAAAACCCATGCCTGCAAAAATATATGGTCTGGTGTTGTAATTCGCTCCGCTGACTCCGCTGCGACGGGCAAAAATATCTCCGACGGCGGGACGGAGTGTGAGAAAATTCCATTCTAACTGTCCGGACAGTTCGGCAATGGAGGCGGAAAAAGAATAGCCTCTTTCCTCGCTGTCCGTCTTTTTATCCGTACCGGCAGTTCTTCCCAAGAAAATATTAACTTTTGCCGAAAAATATTCGTTGAAGTCATAGCGTCCGCCCGCATATATCACAGGACGGGTTTGCGATATTTGTATTTTCGGAAGGTTGTTGCCCACATCTCCGAAAATATTTACCGCGCCTACGCCGAAATGTACTTCGTAAATTTTTTCGCGTTTATTTTGTGCTTCTGCAGAACAAACGCACACTGTTAAAAAGGCTGTTGCCAAAAAGATATTGATTCTCGTCATTTGTTCAAAAAATTCAACGGGCAAAAATATGAAAAAAAGTTGAAGTATCGAAATCTTTTTGTATATTTGTCGCAAAATATCAAAATCCATCAGGTCATGAAGAATTTTTTATCGCTATCGTTATTGGTTGCCGTGTTGTTGTCCGGCAATATATTCGCCCAGCAAAATCAAAATACGGTTACTTTTGCCATCGGTGCGTTTGAAGTAAGTATCCTTTCGGAAGGGCATAATTCGGGAAACGGCAATATGCTGATAGGTGCTACTCCAGAAATTTTGCAAAAATATGCGCCCGACGGGACGTTCCCTATGGCGACCAACGCCTATCTGGTGCGCACCCCCGACAAAAATATTCTGGTGGACGCCGGTTACGGCAGGAATCTGTTTGATAACCTGAAGTTGCTGAAAACAGACGCCGATCAGATACACGTCGTTTTGATTACCCACATGCACGGCGACCATATCGGCGGGATGTTGAAAGACGGCAAACCTGCTTTCCCGAATGCCGAACTGTATTTGTCGCAAGCGGAGCATGACTACTGGACCAGCGACGATGCGATGAACAAAATAGCGGAAAATCGGCGTGGCGGCTTCCGGCAGGCTCGCGAGGTCATCAATGTGTACAAGAGCAAATTACATCTGTTTGTGTCGGGCGATTGGAACGTATCAAGCATACTGCCCGGCGTGCAGGGTATCGCCGCCTACGGTCATACGCCCGGACACACTGCCTTTTTGCTGCACTCCGACAATTCCCGTCTGTTAATATGGGGCGACCTGACGCACGCCATGAGCGTACAGATGCCGCATCCGGAAGTGGCGCTCTCGTTTGATGTGGATCCAGCAAGAGCCGTTATTTCCCGCAAAGCCATACTGGAATATGTGGCGGAAAACAAAATTCCTATTGCAGGTATGCACATCGTGTCGCCGGGTATGGGCGACATCAAGAAAAGCGGCGATGGATATGCCTTCACACCGTTCTGTCTTTGTTTGAGCCTGTAAAAATGTCTTTTCCCGACATGGCGCACAACCGTGGCAGGATTAAGGAAACCGTGGCAGGTCGTCGCCGGACGGATTTATACTTTGAGTATGATGCGGAACGTTGTCCCCTTGTCGGGTTCGGAATGCAGTACGAAGATACGCCCGTTATGATATTCTTCGATAATGCGTTTGGAAAGAGACAGTCCAAGCCCCCAACCTCTTGATTTTGTGGTGTAGCCCGGTTTGAATATTGCCTTGTGCTTTCGCTTGGGTATGCCTTTGCCGGTATCGGCTATGTTTACCGTTATCTGGTTTTTACCGTCTGTGAGTTCTACCGATATTTTTCCCACGCCCGACATGGCGTCCAGCGCATTTTTGCAAAGGTTTTCAATCACCCATCCGAACAGCGGTTCGCTCAGCGGCGCCATCACAAGATGTTCCGGCTTGCGGAGACTGATATTTACCTTGTCCGACGAGCGTTTGCGCATGTAGTTCAGGCTTGCGGCAATCACTTGTCCTACGTCGGTGAGGGGTGTTGCCGGTTTCGATCCGATTTTTGAAAAACGTTCGGTGATGGCTTGCAGGCGCGATACGTCTTTTCCGAGTTCGTCTATCAGTGCGTTGCCGGACGTTTGCATTTTCAGCATCTCGGTGATTGCTAACAACGAGGAAACGGGCGTCCCCAATTGATGCGCCGTTTCTTTCGACAGCCCTACCCATACCTGATTTTGTTCCGATCTCCGCAGTGAACTGAAAGCGAAGTAAGCCATCGCCACAAACAGCACAATGATGCCCAGTTGTATGAACGGATAATTTGACAACTGTGCAAGTGTGGACGAATCGTCGTAATAGATGTATTGTGTAAGGTTGTCTATTTCGATGGTGATGGGCAGATATTTTTGCCGCATATGCGCCAGCCGTTTTTCCACGTAAGCGGGATTCAGGGCTTTTGTAGCATCAAGGTTCAGAAAGTCAATGATGGTCATGCGCTCATCCGTCCAAATGACCGGAATGGTCGTGTTGCCTTCAATCACGCGGAAATAGAAATCCAGATTGGGGTCGTTCTTGTTGGCGTCAATGTACATACGGTATGCTTCCGCCCAGAGTTCGATTTTTTTTCTTTCTTCTTTCGACAGTTTTTTGGTAAGGAAAGTAGTGTAGAGTAAGGAGCAAAGTGCGATGGCTATGGCACATGCCAGCAAAAAAACTTTCCATTTCGATTGCAGATAGATACTCATGGTTTGTCAGATATGGCAAGCGATTTTGTTGCTCATCATGGTTTGCCCGTTTGTTGCTTCCCGCCATATAGGCAAATAGGTCTTTGCATCCCTGACAACGCATCCTGCCATACCTCCAAAACGCATCAATTCGGTACACTTGGTGCAGGCAATGCAGCATTTGTTGCGTTGCATTCCGCCATTCCGTACGATGTCCCTTGCAAAGTCTGGATAGGCGAAAGATTGTCTTCCGAATCCCGCCATATCCATCCATTCCCGTTCGATACAGCCTGCGGCGACATTTGCTCCGTACTCCCGGAACCAGCTGAATCCCGTACCTACGATTTGGACGGCGGGTGCGGCGGATTTCAGTTCCTTGATGATGTGCAACATGCGTGCGGCAGATTCCACGGGATGTTCGGGTGCAACGTACGGGGCTATATCGCCGGGTCTGCCGATATGCGGGTTGTAATACGGATTGCCGGTGGTGATATTAACTAACCGTATGCCTTTTATTTCCAGCAGGCGAAGCAGTTGTTTGGGTTCATCCAGTGACGGTTCGCCGTTTTCGTCGCTTCCCCAGCCGTAAGGATAAGGCATGGCGTCGTATGCATTTATTCTCAACGAGATATCAATATCTGTGCGTGCATTTATTTTGTCAATTACGTTCAGCAGAAATCGCGTACGGTTTTCAAAACTTCCGCCATATCTGCCTTTTCGCGTATGGGCAGCCAGCAGTTCGGAAAGCAGGTAGCGATGACAGGCTTTGACGTCCACCGCATTGAAGCCACATGCTCTGGCAAGGACGGCGGATGTTGCGTATGCGTCCTCCAGCATTTCCAGTTCATCATCGCTAATGACGGTACGTTTGGGATTCGTGAAAGCGTCCAGATAAGGGTTTTCGTCCACGGGGACGATGGCGCTCGCACCGGCAAACGGCTTGCTGTATCTGCCCGAATGGGTCAGTTGAAGGACGGTGTACGGCACGGATCCGTTGGCGCTTTCGGAGGCTTGACGAATGTGGCGGGATAAGTTGTCAAATTCCTTGCGGGTACTGCTGTTCAGGAATATTTGACGGGGATTGGCGCGTCCCTCGTTTGTCACGGCACATGCTTCCATCCACAGCAATGCTGCGCCGCCGGAGGCAAAACGTCCGTAACGCCTGAAAGTAAGTTCGTCGGGTGCGCCTGCTGCGGTTCCGTCACACCCTTCCATCGGATGGACGACAAGCCGGTTGGACAACTGTTTGCCATAAAGCGTCAGGGGAAGTGTCAGCGCATCCGTGCTGTCGGACACGGGCAAATCCACATCTGCCCGTGCGATGTCTTCTTTCAGTTCGTCCAAATGACGGTATGAGAATTTTTTGTGTTTCATGCGCAATGGCTCTGAACCGTCTGCAACAGGCAGATAATCAATAAAAATCGTAAACGTATTTATACAATGAAGACATTTTATAGGTGGCAAAATAGGATTCTACCGCCAAATAAATGCCTTTGGCATCATAGCCGATTTTTTTGAATGATGCTTCTTTGGATTGATGGTTTTTTTTCCACAATTCTTTTTCCAGAAAACTCGACGGATTGTATTGGTACTCATGCGAGATGAATTTTGCGCCGCTCATGTTGACGGTTTCTTCTTTTACCGGACGGTTGGCGCTGTCATAGTGATATATTTTCTGATATTCCAGCACATCGCCGCGTTTTTTGGTTTCCGAAATCAGCAGTGTGTTGTTTTTGTATTCATAGACGATAGCGTAAACAGGCTTGCCTGCGTTGTCCGTTTTGACCTCCGAAAGCAGAAGTCCTTGAGCGTTATAGATGTCTTCTTCTTTGAATATTAACTTATTGGCATTGTTGAATATCTGAATAGTGGTTTTGTTGCCGGCGTAGGTCAATTTTCTTTTTTCTACCGGATTGTTGTCTGTGGTGTAGGATATTTCCGAGAGTTTTCCGCCTTCGTAAACGTAAGTGTTGCTGTATGAGGACATTCCGTCGAAGCCATACTCCCGTGTTTTGTTGCCTTGTGCATCGTACACGATTTTTTGGCTGTATTGCAGTTTTTCACGGTTGCCTTGGTATCGTTCGTAATTCACACGCCGGTTTTTGCTGTCGTATTGATAAGCAACCAGCGATGTTACTTTCCCCGCGGCGTTATAGTTGGTTTCTTCCGTGACGTTGCCCTGCACGTCGAATTTTTTGACGGCGGATTTGTACCCTTGTTCCAACGGTTTGTCATTCTTGTAATCGTGCGTATATTCGGTTTGCATTTTCACGTGCGCTTTTGCCATGTGTTCTCTTTCGATTTCCTTAAAATCGAATTGGGCGCTGGCTATGCCGAATCCCGCAAACATCAATACGGTGATGATAGTTGTTTTCCGTTTTTGGCAAAGGAAGCAACGAATAGAGGTGGAGTTATTCAGCATCATACAATTAACTTATATTTTTATATTTCTTTCTTTTAAACCGGTTACAATCAATTCGAAAATTTCTTCGACGGACAACATTTTGCCGTCTGCTCCGCATTCAATCTTCAGGAAGCCTTTTTCATCCGACAGATCTTCATACACTTTCCTCACCTGTTCCTGAAAGTTCAGGTCAGCCTCATGGATGTCCTTTTTGTCCCACAAATATTCCCGTCCGTCGCCTGTCCGTTTGCCGGTCAGGTTTCGGTGCGTAAAAGCAAAGGGAACATTCAGGTAGATGTTCAGGTCGGGTTTCGGCAAGCCGTAATAGTCAAATTCCAGATGCAGTATCCACTTGCGCAACGCCTGTCTTTCTCGCGGATCATGCAGTTTGGCACATTGATATGCCACATTGGAATACACATACCTGTCCAGCAAAATGTGCGTATCCTGCCGCAACCATTGTTCCAGATCGGATTTACAGTCAAACCTATCGCCGGCGTACATCAGCGCTACCAGATACGGGTTCACCTGTCGCATATCGCCCAGTTCTCCGCGCAGGAAACGTGCGATGAGTTCGCCATACACCGGACTGTCCGTACGGGGAAAGTGCAACAGCCGGCACGGATATTTCCGGTCAGACAAGAAATCGTGCAATTTCCGTATCTGAGTGGATTTTCCGGAACCGTCCGGCCCTTCTATCACAATCAGCCCCATACGTAAATCGTCTATCTTTCCTTTAATCCAAAGAACACTCCGACACACCCTTCCACAGGGGTTTCGCCTTTTCCTACGGGTATTTTTACTTTTATTTTTATCTGTTGCGAGGCTTCGGATTTGAAATCCCACTGCCGCACATTGCCGTTTTTTCTGCTGTCGAACAGAAGTATTTTGCCGTAGGCGTCAAAAACTTCAAATTCCACAGCAGGAATGGTGGGGGCTACGCACACGTACAAACGGTAAAGTTGCCCGGAGAATACGGTTTTGTATATTTCCGCTTCTTCGCCCTCTCCCATGATTGCCGCCTGATAGCTGCCGTCGTGAATGTACGGGCTCAATACGGGGATACATGAGCTTTTTACAAAAGGTTTACACTGGGCAGCCGCTTCGCATGAGAAGGCTGCAAGAAAAACCGACAACAGGAAAATAGACGGGATATATTTCATACACATTATTTTACAAAATTATGACGTATTGTTCGTATTTGCTCTTTGATGTTTTCGAATGTCTCTTTCCGAACGCTGCTCAATGCCAAAGACTCAATGACGTCGGTTTGTTCCTTTTCGTCAAAAACGACTTTGTTTTGGGATGTGTCGGTGCTTATCTCCACGGCGTCAAAGGCTTCCACCAGACCCATCATTTCCGTCATCAGTTCGTTGATTTCGGGAATGTCTCTGTTAATTGAATCGGACATTACTTGCCACAGCATGTCGAAAGTCAATTTCTGGTCAATCACCAATCGCTCAATCTGCTTTTCGGAGGACACCAGATTTTCATTGGTTTGGCTGGAAGCGATGTACATGCCTTCAATCCAACCGCCTACCAATACTGAAATGGACAGAAAATCGCGCCCGTTTTCTTTCAGATATACCGAACAGGACGAATAAGTTTCGGCGAGAATCCGCAACATGGTTTCTTTATCGTTGATGTTTTCTTCCAGCGATTTGAGCACATTGTTGTCCACTGCCACCGACATGCCCAGTCCGTCTATCATCTGCTGGATGGCAAGTTTGTAGCGCAGCATGGTTTGCGTTTGATTAAAAAGTCCAGCATACACCAGATCGGTGACGTATATGCCGAAATTGAGCGCCATCTTGTTGCTGGTAGCATACGTGGATGCGTTCAACGGATCGTTCAACAGCGTTGAACGATATTCCACCCCCAGATTTTTTACCAGAATAGACATCTCAATAGGAGTAGGCAATGAATAAAAAACATTTCGGGCAACATTGACATAGACCGAATCTGCACCACTCAGATTGTTAACATCATCACCAGAAATGTGTTGTTGCCTGCTGCAGGTGGAGCACGAATCGAATATCATGCAAGTTCCTGTAATCAAGACAAATAGCGGAGTATAAACGTTTCGCATAATCTCATTTATATTTTTTGCAAAATAACAAAAATTTTTGCTGTTTTGCAAAAAAAATATGACGGATTGATTTTGAATATCGTTTTTTAAAAGAGATTTCCATGTACGTTCATCAATGCCTCTGCTATTTTCAGGTCGGGTGGCGCGGTGATTTTGATATTTTCTTCATTGCCTGCCGTCAAGTGGATGATGTGTCCTTGTCGCTCCATCACGGAGGCATCGTCGGTGAACAACGGTGAAAAATCCTGCCGATAAGCGTCTTTGAGCGCTTTCAGGTCAAACACTTGCGGTGTTTGCACCAACCGTAAATTTTCGCGATTCACAATACGGCTACCGCTTCCGGACAGTGTTCTCACCGTATCGGTCACAGGCACTGCCGGTATGGCGTTTCCGTAACGTTGCGCATCGCGGAAACATGCCTCAATGGTGGCTTGGCTCACCAGCGGACGAACACCGTCGTGAACGGCAACCCATCCCGTGTCGGGCAACGTTCCCAACCCGTTTTGCACGGAATGAAACCGTGTTGCACCGCCTTCCGCTACACGGTGGCGAACGGCAAATCCATGCTTTTTGCACAACTGCTCCCAAACACCGGTTTGCGCAGCAGGCAACACCACCGTGACGGGCATTGCAGCATCGTAGCGGGAGAATGCCCGTATGGCGTACATCAATACCGGAAAACCGCACAGTTCAAGGAACTGTTTCGGCATGTCCGTCTTCATCCTGCTGCCCGAACCTCCGGCTACAATCAAAACATAACGCCCTGCTGTCATAGATTTCATAATTTACTCGAAATTTTGAACAAAGAAAATCAAAAAATCAATGTTCTGGAAAATAAATTTTATCTTTGCCGCACAACATCATTGTATATGTCAGCCATTGATACCATAAAACAGCCTGTTATTAAGGAATTTGAGCAATTCGACAAACAATTTAAGCGATTGCTCAAAAGCGATGTTTTTTTGCTAAATCTCATCACCCGCTATGTATTAAAAACCAAAGGGAAACAATTACGCCCCATTTTGGTGCTGCTTTCGGCGAAAATATTCGGTGCTGTCGGTAAGAAAACTTATGCTGCCGCCTCGTTGGTGGAATTGCTGCACACCGCTTCGCTGGTGCATGACGATGTGGTGGACGAAGCCAACATGCGACGCGGATTCCTTTCTCTGCACGTCTTATGGAATTCCAAAACAGCGGTACTTTTCGGTGATTACCTGCTGGGGCGCGGATTGATGATTTCGGTGGAAAATGAAGCGTTCGACCTGCTGTACACCACATCGGTGGCAGTGAAAGAGATGAGCGAAGGGGAACTGTTGCAGTTGGAATATTCCATCAAGCAGCACATCACCCGCGATGAATATTTTGAACTGATACGCAAGAAAACCGCTTCCCTGATGGCTGCATGTACGGAAGCCGGAGCGCAGTCCGCCGGAGCAATGCCCGAAGATGTGCACAAGATGCGGCAATTCGGAATTTGTTTGGGGATGATTTTTCAAATCAGGGACGATGTGTTGGATTATCAACCTACCGGCATCATGGGAAAACAGGCGGGCAACGACTTGAAAGAAAAAAAATTCACATTGCCGCTGATTCTCGCTTTGGAACAATCTCCGGTAACCGAGCAAAAACGCATCCTGAAATTAATGGGCAATAATGCGTCAAATGCTGAAAAATTGAGTATCATCACCCGTTTCATCATGGAAAAAAAAGGCGTCGAAGGCTGCTATGCCGTGATGAACGAAATAGCGGGGCAAGCGGAAGAACTTCTCCGTACATTGCCGCAAAACGAAGCGACAACTGCACTGAAAAAAACGATTGCCTACGCCACGCAACGGAAAAATTAAGATTGGGCACAGATTTTCATGTATTATTTCCGCCCGAATATTTATTTGTATTTTATTGTAAATCAAAACGATATGACATTTTAGGAGCGACCGTATAAGGATTCTACCGCCGGATACTCTAATTTTTTTCTTACCCTATTTTATCTCTTTTTTGCAAAAAAATTTTGTATGTCAAAAACTTTTTGTACTTTCGTGTGTGCACATGGTGATGTGTCGCCTTTGCACCAAATTGATTATCAATCACTAATCTTTTAAATTATTCAAACATGCAAATTGGAAAATATTCATTCGGAACAGGCGATCGTTTTGCTCATCAAGGCGAGGCGCAATTAAAAGCCTTATTGCAGGCAAACAAAGTATTGGGAGTTGAGATTGTCCCCGTGTGGAACAAGTCGAATCGCGAACACACCATCGTGCATTCCACTCCTGCCGATACACGTCAAGAAGCCGATAACGCCGTGAAAGCGCTGGGTTATACGGGGCAGTATTTCGTGGACGCCGACCACATCAACCTGAGCAATGTGGACAAGTTCATTGAGTTTTCGGACTTTTTCACCCTCGACGTAGCCGACTATATTGGGAAAAAGGCAGCAATTGAAGATATTGAGGCGTTCGTGGAAAAAAACAAAAAATACACCGGAAAGTTGCATATACCGGGTATCACCGTGCCGTTTGACGTTCCGGAAACATTGTTGCGCGACATTGCAGATAAATTTCTGTACGCCGTGCAGGATGCCGGCAAAATCTACCGGCACATTGAGAAAGCGAAGGGTGCAAACAACTTCATCGCGGAAGTATCTATGGACGAGGTGAACGACGCACAGTCGCCGGTGGAAATGTTCTTCATCCTCAGCGCCATTGCCGGCGAAAAAATACCGGCGCAGACCATCGCACCCAAATTCACCGGACGCTTCAACAAAGGCGTCGATTATGTAGGCGATGTGGCACAGTTTGCCAAAGAATTTGAAGAAGACCTGCTGGTGATTGATTACGCCATCAAAGAATTCGGATTGCCGGTCAATCTTAAACTCAGCATCCATTCGGGAAGCGACAAGTTTTCGATTTATCCCGTGATGGGCAACCTGATTAAAAAATACGATAAAGGTATCCATGTGAAAACCGCAGGCACTACATGGCTCGAAGAAATCATCGGGCTTGCCGCAGCCAATGACTCCGAAGCCATTGACCTTGCCAAGGCGATTTATGTCGGCGCTCTTGCCCGCTTCGACGAACTGTGCGGCCCGTATGCCACAGTGATCGACATCGACAAAAGCAAACTGCCCTCCACCAAAGAAGTGGAACGCTGGACAGGCGAAAAATTAGCCGGCACGCTACGACACATACCCGGACATCCCGATTACAACCCGAATTTCCGCCAGCTCATCCATGTAGGATACAAAGTGGCTGCGGAATACGGCAAGGAATATACCGGTGCGCTGGAAAAGAACAAAGAAATTGTGGCGCAGCAAGTGATCGAAAACATCTACGGGCGACACATCAAACGGCTCTTCGGGATAGAATAACGCGATGCGCGGTAAAACCGCAAAAACAAATGAGGGTGCTGACCATACGGTGAACACCCTCGTTGTTTTTGTGCCCTGTTCGTTACTTGTTGCCTTTGATGGCAGCGTGTGCGGCGGCAAGGCGTGCGATAGGTACGCGGAAAGGCGAGCAACTGACATAGTTCAGCCCGATGTGGTGGCAAAATTCTACGGAACTCGGTTCACCGCCGTGTTCACCGCAAATGCCCACTTTCAGTTCGGGACGAACGGAACGCCCATTAACGGTTGCCATGCCGATGAGTTGTCCCACTCCTTTTTGGTCGAGAATCTGGAACGGGTCGGATTTCAGGATATTCTTTTCCAGATATACGGGCAGGAACTTGGCTATGTCATCACGCGAGTAGCCGAAAGTCATCTGCGTGAGGTCGTTGGTGCCGAACGAAAAGAACTCCGCCGTTTCGGCAATGCGGTTAGCCGTCAATGCAGCACGGGGCACTTCTATCATCGTACCGATTTTGAAGTCAATACGGTCATTGTATTCGTCAAATACGTTCTGCGCCGTCATGCGGATGATTTGTTCCTGATATTTCAATTCGTACAGGATGCCCACCAGCGGCACCATGATTTCAGGAATGGCTGTAATGCCGCGTTTTTTCAAGTTCAGGGCGGCTTCGATAATAGCGCGGGTCTGCATTTCGGTGATTTCGGGATAAGTATTGCCCAAACGGCAACCGCGATGCCCCAGCATTGGGTTAAATTCATGCAGCGATTCCACCTTTTCCTGTACTTTTTTCAGTGAGATACCCATCACTTTTGCCATTTCTTCCTGTCCTTTCAGGTCGTGAGGCACAAATTCGTGCAATGGCGGGTCGAGCAGACGGATGGTGACCGGCAGTTCCTGCATGGCTTCAAAGATGCCTTCAAAGTCGGCGCGTTGCAGGGGCAACAGTTTTGCCAGCGCTTTGCGTCGTCCTGCTTCGTCGTCGGCAAGAATCATTTCGCGCATGGGAATGATTTTTTCGCCTTCAAAAAACATGTGTTCGGTGCGGCACAGTCCGATGCCTTGTGCGCCGAAATTTCGTGCCACCTGTGCGTCGTGCGGTGTGTCGGCGTTGGTGCGTACCTGCAGGCGGGCGTATTTTTCCGACAGTGTCATCAGTTCGGCAAAGTCGCCGCTCAATTCGGCTTCTCTGGTTTTGATTTGCCCGCTGTACACGTTACCGGTAGAACCGTTGAGGGAAATCCAATCGCCTTCTTTCAGGGTTTTTCCGTCAATGGTCAGTGTACGCGCCTTGTAGTCGATAACGATGCTTCCTGCTCCGGAGACACAGCATTTGCCCATTCCGCGGGCTACCACTGCCGCGTGTGAGGTCATTCCGCCGCGTGCCGTGAGGATGCCTTCGGCTACGTACATCCCTTTGAGGTCTTCGGGCGATGTTTCGGTGCGCACCAGAATGGTTTTTTTGCCTTGTGCCGCCCATGTTTCGGCGTCTTCGGCAAAGAAAATAATTTGTCCTGTGGCTGCTCCAGGTGATGCGGGCAATCCGCGTGCAATCAGTGTGCCGGCCGACAGGGCGTCGGCGTCGAAAACCGGATGCAGCAGTTCGTCTAATTTTTGTGCTTCGCACCGCAATAATGCCGTTTGTTCGTCAATCACTCCTTCGCGGAACATGTCTATTGCGATTTTCACCATTGCCGCTCCGGTGCGTTTGCCGTTGCGGGTCTGCAACATCCACAGTTTGCCGTCTTGAATGGTAAATTCGATGTCCTGCATGTCCTTATGGTGCTGTTCCAAATGTTTCTGGGTGCTGAACAGGTCTTGATATACGGACGGCATGGATTCCTCCAGCGAGGGGTATTCAGCGGCGCGTTCTTCTTCGGGGACATTTGCCAGCTTAGCCCAGCGTTGCGATCCGATTTTGGTGATTTGCTGCGGGGTGCGGATGCCTGCAACGACGTCTTCGCCCTGGGCATTGATAAGGTATTCGCCGTTGAAGAGCGCTTCGCCGGTGGCGGCATCACGGGTGAAAGCCACGCCGGTGGCGGAATTGGCGCCCATATTGCCGAAAACCATTGCCTGTACATTCACCGCGGTGCCCCATTCGGCGGGGATGTTGTTCAACTTGCGGTAAAGGATGGCACGGTCGTTCATCCAACTTCCGAAAACCGCCATCACCGCGCCCCACAATTGTTCCCACGGGTCTATGGGGAAGTCTTTTCCGGTTTTGTCTTTCACTGCTTTTTTGAACAATGCGACTAATTGCTTCAGGTCGTCGGGTGTAAGGTCGGTATCCAATTGTATACCCTTGTCTTTCTTCATTTTATCGATGATTTCTTCAAACGGGTCGTGGTCTTCTTTCGACGCCGGTTTCAGGTCGAGTACCACGTCGCCGTACATCTGCACGAAACGGCGATAGGAATCCCACGCAAAACGCGGATTGCCCGATTTTGTCGCAATGGTTTCCACCGCTTCGTCGTTCAGTCCGAGATTGAGGATGGTGTCCATCATACCCGGCATGGATGCACGCGCTCCGGAGCGCACCGATACCAATAAGGGATTTTTGTTGTCGCCGAATTTAGGCCCGTTCACTGAGGCTTCCACTTTTCCCATCGCAGCCTGTACGTCGCCCCGAATCTGACGGATGACGGCTTCGCGTCCCACCTTGTAATAGAGGGTACACACTTCGGTGGTGATGGTGAATCCCGGTGGTACAGGGATGCCTATCAGGTTCATCTCGGCCAAATTGGCGCCTTTACCGCCCAGCAATTCCCGCATGGAACCGTTGCCTTCGGCTGTTTTGTTTCCGAAGAAATAAACTTGTTTTTCTGACATGTTTCGTTTTTAATAATTTAATTTAATCTAATCTATTTTTATGCAAAAATAGACAATATTTTTGATAAATGAAGTTCCGTCCTGTAAAAAATTCAAATATTTTTTCGCACGCACTAATAGTGTGTATGATTGGTCATGGTACGGCGGAGGAAATCCGGATTGTTGTCCGGTTGTTTGGATTTCACATGCTTGTAGCCCCACACGCGGAGTTTGGTTCGGTCGAGGGTGATGACTTGAGCCGCGCCGTTCCTTTCAAAATCGAAACAGTGGTACACATTGCCCGTAAAGCACAGTTTTCCTTTGCCGTCGGGTAGCATCATGAAACGGTACCAGAACAGCGTTTCGGATCCGTTGCCGTACCAGTCGCCTTTGGCGAAATCGGGATTGCCGTTCAGTTCGTTGGCAGGCCATTTTGAAATCAGTTTGCCGGTGTGGTCGAACCAATATACCTGCGCGGAGATGTAAGGGTCTATTTTGCGGTCTTTGTATATTCTCGCCCCTGCAACCACTTGAGGGAGGTCATATCCTGCGAGGAATTTTCCTGCCTGTATTTGTTGATTGTGTTCGCTGGGCGCTACCCAGATCAGTTTGCCGGTCATGGCGTCGCGCACTTGAGAACCGAGATCACAGGCGGCAACGATGATTTCTTCTTTCCCGTCTCCGTTCATATCGGCAAATTTGTAACTGTCCACGTGGTCGTGATTGTCGTAAATATCCGTCAACCGGTTCCATATCTCTTTGCCGTCTTTGTCCAGCAGCAGCCATCCGCCGAGAATTTCGTCAATACCGTCTCCGTTAAAATCATTCGGATATACGTAATGTCCCATGTGGTCTTTCCGAAGTCGTTCTACGTGCGCCCACATCTGTTCCAGAGAGGGCGTATAGGCTGCCAGTGTCACCTGTCCGCCGCAATCCGAGTACACGATAATGCCTGTGGGATATTTTCCGTCCAGATTGGCAATGGCGATGCGGAAATTGTTATACACGTGGGGATGCGCTTTGGTTGGCCACTCTGTTTTGGCTTTCACGACGCCCGTTACGCCATCGGCAACCACCAGCCATTCTTTGCCATCAAATTCTCGCCATTGCACAAATTCTGCTTTGCCGTCCCTGTCAAAATCCCACACCGCTCCCGGCGCTTCAAACTCAGCGCGAAGGTTCGACCGTTCTTCTGGCGCCTCCCAGTGCCATAATTCCTTACCGCTGTTGTCAAATGCGTAAGACGAATAATTGCCCTTCAGCACCACAAAGTCTGTTTTGCCATCGCCGTTGAGATCGCCGAATTTCACGCAGCCGGATGCGGGAATGTCATATTCTTTCAACAACGCAACGTCATCGGGGAGTTGCCTGTTTATCAGTACGGACTCCTGAAATGCAGAATCTTTCGACAGTACAATGACGTCCAGCGCAGGTGTTCCTGTGATGCGGGTAATCATCAGATTGGCGTCTTCGCCTCGTTTGAAATAGAAACCGCCCGCATTGCGCATGACAGCGCCTTGCACATCCCCAAATGCACCTTCTACATAACGGTCATTGACGCGGATACGAAAATTCCCTTCGCCGCTACCCACCGACCGTACATACAGGTAATAAATGCCTTCGGAAGTGATGGGAACGGTTTTCATGTAGTTGGAGATGGTGAAACCTGCGTGGGTATGGAACCGGATAGCAAAGTTGTTGTACAGCCAATCTGTCCCCAGCGACGATGCGGTGTGCACTTGGTGCAGACGGGGTATTTCGTCCAGAAAATCCGACGCATCCATAATGATGTCCTGTCCCACAACTTTCTGAGCCGAAACGTGTATTCCTGCCGTCGCCAACATGACGGCAAGTGCGGTAAAAAAAACAAAACGAAGTTTCATGACAATTTTTTGATGGTTTTTAAGTGACAAATGTACGCATATATTTTTATATCTGCAAGAAGTTACGGAACAAATTTGTGATACGGCCAAAGTTACGCTTTTCCGCACAATTCATGGCGGAACCCAAAAATATAACAGTTTTTTCTCCGACATGTTCCCTTATTTAGTCAATCCTTAAAACTATATTAATTCATTGTTAATCATGTAAATAAGAACAAAAAGAGTTGAATAAAAGCGCCAACAGTTTCGCTCCAGAGCCGCAATAGAGCCGATAAAAGGACTGACTATTTTACCCGGAAATTTCACGACGGGGATGTCGGGAATTGGGGTTTATTATCCCGACGGACGCGAAACACAGCGGACAGGCATTGCCATGGACGAGGTGGTGGAGTTTACCATACGGGGAATCATTGAAGGCAGGGATGAACTGCTCGAAAGAGCAATAGCCATTATTGAATAACACTATTTCTTCATCCACGTCCCCGCAAAAAGATACGCCAGCGAGAAGGCAGCCATCACAACGCCATAGATGCCGTCCACTAACCAGACATATATGATTCCCCAGCCCCAGGAATCGACGGCAAGAACCGTAATGACGAGGTAAATGAGCGTGGCGATAATTTCCAGCATCAGGGCGATGTGCGTATTGCCTGTGCCGGACACCGCGTTGAAACACACAAACCCTGTGCCGAAAACAAGCGCCGAAATACATATTGCCGGCATGACGTTTTTAGTGGGTTCAATCAGTGACGGGATGTCGGTGTAGATAGCCGTAACGAAGTCGGAAAAGACGAATGCAAACGCTTCCAGCACGATGATGGAAACGGCAGTCAGCGCCGTCACTTTGCCGATGATCGGGAACGTCAGCAACGGTTTGCGACAACCGATGCTATAACTGACCAGCGAATTTACCGCCGAGGCAAAACCCCACACGGGCAACAGAAACAACATGTACAGGCTACGCCCGATGTTGGACACTGCCAACGCCTGTTCGCCGAGTTTTTCCACCATAATGAAGAAGATAAACCATGATGCTACCGACAGGAAATTCTGTAATGATGCAGGAACAGATATTTTCAACAAATTCCGCATCTCTGCGGGAACGTATCTCAGTTTCCGGAAAATGCGGTATTGGCGGAAATTCTGCCGGCGGTAAATGTACGTCACGTACACCACTACCGCCACCGCTTCGGAAATGACGCTTGCCAATGCAGCGCCCCGTATCCCCATTGTTTCAAAACCGGCGTGACCGAAAATCATTACCCAGTCCAGGACAATATTCACGACAACCATTAATCCGGTGACGTACGAAATGAATTTGGTTTGTGCAATACCAACAAAAAATGCCTGACACACGTAGAGCATAAACCCGAACAGGATACCTGTGATGCGCATGTCGAAAAAATCGATGGTCGCCTCCAGCACGTCGGGCGACCGCACCAGCAGCGAAAGAATGTCGCTGCCCGTCTTGCGGAAAAGCATCCACAGCAGCAACACGAACGGTATCATGAAGTACAGTGCGTGGTGCAACACCTGCCCGATGCTGTCACTGCGACCTTCGCCACGCCTGCGTGCCACAATCACCTGTATCCCGATACTGAAGCCCAAGCCCAGCATCATCACGGACACGTAAAAAACACCGCCTAAAGCGGTTGCGCCCAGCGACACCTCATCCAATCGCCCGATAAAGGCTGTGTCGGTGACGCTCAGCAAGTTCTGGGCAATGCTGCCTATCACTATCGGATAGGCTATCTCCCAGATACGGCGGAATTTAATCAAAATCATGATAACAATAACAATGCAAAAAGGACAATTGCCTGCCGACCATCAGCAAAATGTGCTACCGTTCATTGGCGAGGCGCGCCGCAAAAAAAGCCGGCGCATATCCTCGCGTACCGGAATTTTCGCCGAAAGTAGGGCAGTCGCATGGCGCGCGTTTGTATTTTTTCCGGTGAGGGTGGCGCGTACTGCACGCTGCCAGCACCAACAGCGCTGCCAGCGCAATTCCTGCAATTTTAAGCGGTATTTTCATGCTTGTCGATATAATTTGAGATGATGAAAATATGATATTTTGTTATGCCTGCCTGAAGAACGAGGCCACAAATTCCGCCTTGTTGAATATCAGCAGATCTTCGGGTTTTTCGCCCACGCCGATGTATTTTACCGGAATTTTGAACTGGTCGGATATGCCGAGTATGACGCCGCCTTTCGCGGTGCCGTCCAGTTTGGTGAGCGCCAAAGCCGACACGTCCGTAGCCTTTGTGAATTGTTTTGCCTGCTCGAAAGCGTTTTGTCCCGTCGAACCGTCCAGCACCAGCAGTACTTCGTGAGGCGCTTCGGGAATCACTTTCTGGATGACTTTTTTGATTTTCGACAGTTCGTTCATCAGGTTGATTTTGTTGTGCAACCGTCCTGCCGTATCAATGATGACCACGTCCGTGCCATTCGTACACGCCGAGCATACGGTGTCGTAAGCCACCGACGCGGGGTCGGCGCCCATTTGCTGTTTGACGACCGTTGCGCCTGTCCGTTCCGACCACACCGTCAATTGTTCAACAGCCGCTGCCCTGAACGTATCTGCCGCGCCGAACATCACTTTTTTGCCGACATTCCCGAACCGATGCGCCAGTTTGCCGATGGTGGTGGTTTTCCCCACGCCGTTCACGCCCACTACCATGATGACATAGGGTTTTGCCGTAGGGATGGAAGCGAAATCCGTCACCTCGCCGACATGGTTTTCTTCCAGCAGGCCAGCGATTTCTTCGTGCAAAATCACGTTCAATTCCCCGGTGTTCATGATTTTATCCCGCGCCACCCTGTTTTCGATGCGTTCGATGATTTTCAGGGTGGTTTCCACACCTACGTCCGAAGAAATCAGTACTTCTTCCAGATTATCCAGCACTTCGCCGTCCACCTTGGATTTTCCGGCAACGGCGCGCGACAGTTTCCGGAAAAAACTTTCCTTGGTTTTCTCAATTCCCTTGTCGAGGCTGTCTTTCTTCTCCTTTGAAAATAATCCGAATAATGCCATAGTGTTCACAAAGATTTTCTTTCGCCATAGATATATAACGAGTGCTGCATCGGCGTGAAACCGTGCTGTTTGCACACCTCGTTGATGATTTGTTGCAGGCGTACGTCGGAGAACTCAATGACTTCGCCCGATCTGATGTCAATCATGTGTTCGTGTTGTGTTCCGGGATGCGCTTTTTCAAATTGCGCCATGTGTTTCCCGAACATGTGTTTGATGACTAATTTGCAGTCCAGCAACAAATCAATGGTGTTGTACAGGGTTGCCCTGCTGACCCTGTAATTTTTGTTTTTCATCTGGATGTACAACGATTCCACATCGAAATGGGAGTCGTGCGAATAAATTTCTTCCAGGATGGCAAACCGTTCCGGTGTTTTCCGGTGACCGTTCCGTTCCAGATATTTGGTAAAGATGATCTTTGCCTGTTCTTTGTTGTTTTGTTGGTTCATGGTTTTTCGTTTCAGAAATGAATCATCGCTTTTACTGCACCGTCTTCGTATCCGGCAATCATGTCAAAGGCTTTCTTGCTGTCGGCAAATCCGAACCGGTGCGTTATCCAGTGATCTACCTTCACGTTGCCGTCGGCAATGACCTCTATCGCCTTTTTGTCATATCCGTTTTGCCGCCGCACGTTCCGGATGGAGATTTCTTTCCGGCGCAGGTCGTCGGCGGGGAAAGAAAAACGGGCAAACGAAGGGATACCGATAATCATCAGTTTTCCTCCGGGTTTCAGCAGCTCAATGGCTTGGTCGAGCGCTTCCTGCTGTCCGCAACATTCGAATACTGCATCCATCATGCGCGGGGTTTTTGTTTTTACCGTCGCAACGATGTTCTCTTTGAGGATATTGCATGTGACGCTCGCTCCGCTGATAGAGGCTACCTCCAAACGTTCGTCTATCTTGTCGGTCATATACACCGCGCCTGCACCTGCAAGCCTGAGTCCTGCCAGCACGCTCAATCCGACGGGACCCGACCCGAGTACGGCTACGTCTTTGCCTCGTACGTCTCCGGCAAGATGCACGGCATACAGCCCTATCGCCAACGGTTCGGAAACAGACGCCTGCTCAAAACTCATGTGTTCGGGGATGGGCAGGCAACTCCTTCGAGGCATCACAATGTATTCCGACAGGCAACCTTCGGCTTGTCCCGGACAGCCCAGAAAACGAAGATTGCGGCATGTATGCGGCCTGCCTTCCATGCACTGGTCGCAAATACCGCACGGCATGGCAGGCTCTATAGCAATACGGTCGCCTGCATGAAGACCGTCCACCGCACTGCCTGTTTTTTCCACAATGCCCGCCCCCTCATGTCCCACAGGGAAAGGATATTGCACTACTTGAGAGCCGATTTTCCCCGAAACATAATAATGAACGTCCGATCCGCATACACCCACTGCCTTCATGCGGATGAGCACATCGGTATCTTCACGGATATCAGGTGTGGGAACATCTTTCATTTCCATCTTCCTGATGCCTGTCAATTGCATTGATTTCATATATTATGATACTTATAAAAAACGTGCGAATATAGTCAATTTTTATGAATTTACAATCAAAATATTTGCTTTGGGTGCATTTATGGCTTTGGGTGCATTTATGGCTTCGTCCGAACGGATAAACACGCTCGACTTTCAGTTTTCACTCCGGATTGCTTCCGGCTTCGTGCTTTGCCGTCGCAACGACGGTAAATTGTCCTTTTGATACAGCCCCGTCATCTACGGCAAAGCGGTTGCGGCAATATGCACGGCAACCGGTTGCAACGCTGCAACGCCTCACACGACAGGGCAAACAACAGGCAACAGGCAATGAACGGCACCCTCGTCCGAACGCAGGGTGCACCTCGCCCTATATGCTATTGAGAGCGCAGGGACGCCGTCAAAGCTTCTACCGCTTCGCGTATGCTTGGCTTTTGCGACAGCAGCCGGATAAAACCGCTACCCACGATGGCGCCCCCGGCATATTGTACGGCCGCATCACAGGTGGCTTTGCCCGAAATGCCGAATCCTATCAGACGGGGATGTTTCAGATACATGGCATTGATGCGGCGGAAATAATCCAGCGTCTTTTCGTCGAAACGGTCTTTGACGCCCGTTGTTGATGCGGTGGACACCATGTAGATGAATCCGTCCGTGTGTTCGTCAATCAGTCTGATGCGCTTTTCGGATGTTTCAGGAGTGATGAGCATCACGAATGATAAGCCATACCGCATGGCGAGAGGTTTATAGTCGCGGATATAATCGTCAAACGGCAGGTCGGGGATGATGACGCCATCTATGCCGACGGCTATGCAATCACGGCAAAAATTTTCCACGCCATACTGCATCACAGGGTTGAGATAGCCCATCATTACCAGCGGCAAGGAGACATTACGCCGCACGTCCTGCAACTGCCCGAAAAGTTTTTCCATCGTCATGCCGCCTTTCAGTGCAACGCTGCTGCTTTGCTGGATGACCGGTCCGTCTGCCATAGGGTCGGAAAAGGGAATGCCGATTTCTACCATATCGACGCCCGCGCGTTCCAATTCACGAATGATGGTTACCGTATCGTCCATATGAGGAAATCCGGCGGTGAAATACACCGACAGGATGCCCGACGGCTTGTGCTCAAACAGTGATTGGATGCGATTCATTGGGTGAAATTAAAAACAACGCACAAAGGTACGCAATGTTTCCGAAGAATCTACGGGCTGTGCAATAATTTATGCCGGTAAATCGTTTCTATGATAACCGGTAATCGTTTCTATGATAATATGAAAAAGAGATTCAAGTCAGCGGCAAGATGGTTGTTGGCAATCATGTTGATAATGGCAGGATTTTCCGTCCTTATGGTGATTGTGTACCGCTTTTTCGATCCGCCCGTCACCCCGCTGATGATACGGCGTTCCATAAGCGGAGAAGCCATTAGGGCAGAGAGACGTTGGGTCTCTTTCGAGAGCATCCCGCAAAGTTTGATCGACGCGGTGGTGGCAAGTGAGGACGGAAAATTTCCGCATCACATCGGTTTTGATTTTGGCGAAATGCGGGCAGCCTATCAACGGAATAAGGACGGGAAGCGGATACGCGGTGCCAGCACCATCACGCAGCAGATGTGCAAAAATGTGTTTTTGTGGGAACGGCGCAGTTATACCCGCAAGGCGTTCGAAATGTGGTTCACCGTGTGGGTGGAACTGTTGTGGAGCAAACAGCGTATCATGGAGGTATATCTGAACGTCATTGAGATGGGGAAAGGCATTTACGGTATTGGCGCCGCCGTCCCTTACTACTATCATCATCCCGTTGCCCACACCTCACGCAGGGAAGCCGCCATGATAGCCGCCATACTTCCGTCACCCCGCAAAAGGAATCCTGTGAATCCGGACAGCTATACGTTGCAACGCCGGCAACAAATACTCAGTTTGATGGACAAAACGGGCAAAGTAAGCTTGCCGCCGTCGGGAATATTCCAAAGAACAAAAAGAGAGAAAAGCAAGCCGTAACGGTACTTGTTTTCGGACAAAGCGGGATACGGCAACATGCACTATGTTACACCGGCTTTCGGCAACACCCCGACACTTTCTGCCGATAATTTGAGTGATCCGTATGAACTACGACGCTCCCGATGGGCAAAAGAGAATATTACGGTCAAAACATAAACATATTGTGGCGGAATTGCAATTCGTACGTTGTTGATATTGAGGTATTACGGATCATTTCTTATCGCGAACACAGATTTTGACATGGAAATCCCATTCAAATGTGTTATTTTTGTAGTCTGTTTTTTAAATCAAAATAGTCAATGAAAGAGTGCGGAAGGCTTAGAATCAAGGATTTATTGAAGATTGCGCCTGTGGGTGGTGATGTGCTGGTAAAAGGGTGGGTACGTACCAAACGGGGTAACAAGAATGTAGCCTTTTTGGCGGTGAACGACGGTTCGGTCATCCATAACCTGCAAATAGTTGTGGACGTTGCCAGGTTTGGCGAGGATTTGCTCAAGCAAATCACCACCGGCTCTTGTGTGGCGGCGCGGGGAAAACTCGTGGAATCAAGCGGCGCGGGACAGAGCGTGGAAGTACAGGCGGAAACGCTTGAACTGTATGGTGGGGCAGACGTTGCGGCTTACCCGCTCCAGAAAAAAGGACACACACTGGAATTTCTGCGCGAAATTGCTCATCTGCGCCCGCGCACAAACACCTTTGGAGCGGTGTTCAGAATGCGTCATGCGATGGCGTTTGCCATTCATCAATATTTCAACGATCACGGGTTTTATTATCTGCACACGCCAATTATCACAGCATCGGACGCCGAAGGAGCGGGAGCAATGTTCCATGTCACTGCATTGGATTTGAACGATTTGCCACGCACGCCAGACGGAGCGGTGGACTATGCGCAGGATTTTTTCGGACGTGCGACAAATCTCACTGTGTCGGGACAATTGGAAGGTGAATTGGGCGCAATGGCGCTGGGATTGATTTATACGTTCGGTCCCACGTTCCGCGCGGAAAACTCCAATACGCCACGCCATCTTTCCGAGTTTTGGATGATCGAGCCAGAAATGGCTTTCTACGAAATCGAAGACAACATGGATTTGGCGGAGGATTTTCTGAAATATCTCATCCGTTACGCACTGGAACACAGCATGGATGATTTGAAATTTCTTGCCGGCATGTATGACGGGGAACTGATTGAACGGCTGCGTTTTGTGGTGGACAACAAATTTGTGCGGCTGACATATACCGAAGGTATCAGGATTTTGGAACAGTCGGGCGAAAAATTTGAATATCCTGTAAGTTGGGGCATTGACTTGCAGTCGGAACACGAACGTTATTTGGTGGAGAAATATTTCAAAAAACCGGTGATTCTGACGGATTATCCCAAAGACATCAAAGCGTTTTACATGAAGCAAAACGATGACGGGAAAACGGTACGTGCAATGGACGTGCTTTTTCCGAAAATAGGCGAAATCATTGGCGGATCACAACGGGAGGAGGATTGCGAAAAATTGCAAAAACGTATCGAAGAACTGGAATTGTCGGAGAAGGACATGTGGTGGTATCTGGAAACACGCAAATTCGGTTCTGCGCCCCACAGCGGTTTCGGACTGGGCTTTGAACGCCTGCTGCTCTTTGTCACCGGCATGGGTAATATTCGCGACGTGATCCCTTTCCCGAGAACACCGAAAAACGCCGAATTTTAACTCCTTTTTAGCCATTAAAAATCACAAAAAATATGTACCCGACAAGTAAAATCTTCGTGCTGGACACCAACGTGGTGTTGCACGACTTCAAATGCATCTACAATTTTCAGGATAATGACCTGATTATCCCTATCGTGGTGCTGGAAGAATTAGACAAGATGAAAAAAGGCAACGACCAGATCAATTACAATGCCCGTGAATTTACCCGCGAATTGGATAAACTTGCGGGTGAAAGCATGTTCAACGGCGGCGTAAGTCTGGGAAGGAAGCTGGGAAAATTGAGCATCGAAACCGGCAAACCTTTTTCCAAAGAGTTGAAACAGTCGTTTCCCGAAGAAACGCCCGATCACCGTATCCTTGCTATCACCGAGTATGTCGCACAAATGCATCCGGACAGACAGGTAGTCCTGGTGACCAAAGACATCAACCTGCGCATGAAAGCCAAATCAATAGGATTGCCGGCGCAGGATTACAAAAGCGACAAAGTGCAGAACATCGCCGAAATCAACAAGGATTCCGAAATTTTTGCCTGTACGCCCGAAATGATTGCCCGGCTGTATGAAAAACCGGAAGGTATCGTGGCATCCGAAACCGGAAAGGGACAACTGCCCAAGGGGAATGCTTACTACATCTTCCGCAGCGGCACATCCGATGCATTGGCTTATTACGACAGTGCCAACCACCGTTTCCTGAGGGTGGACAAGCATCGCTGTTTCGGCATTGAGCCGCGCAATGCCGAACAGACATTTTGCATGGACGCCTTGCTGCGCCAGGACGTCCAGCTTGTCGCCATCACCGGAAAAGCCGGAACGGGAAAAACACTGCTGGCGTTGGCAGCCGCCCTGTCACAAAACAGAATCTATGCACAAATCTATCTGGCACGCCCTATCGTAGCGCTGGCAAACCGCGACCTCGGCTTTCTGCCCGGATCGGCAAAAGACAAGATAGATCCTTACATGCAACCGTTGTTTGACAACCTGAGCGTCATCAAACAACGGCTGAACCAAAACGGACAGGAAATACGCAAAATAGACGAGATGCAGAAAAATGAAACGCTGGTGCTGTCGGCGTTGGCGTATATACGTGGACGCAGCCTCTCTGATACTTTTTTCATCGTGGATGAGGCGCAAAACCTCACCCCGCATGAAGTGAAAACCATCATCACCCGTGCGGGAGAAGGTACCAAGATTGTCTTCACCGGCGACATCGAACAGATAGACTCGCCTTATCTGGACGCACAATCCAACGGCTTGTCCTACCTGACCGACAAAATGAAAGAGCAAAGCCTCTTTACCCACATCAATCTGGTGAAAGGCGAACGCAGCCGGTTAGCCGAAATCGCCGGCAACATATTGTAACGGAACGGCAGGCACGCCCATGAAACAAACCGCATTAATCACGGGAGGCACGCGAGGTATAGGGCTTGGAATAGCACAACGCTTAGCCGACGACGGTTTTGATGTCGCCATTTTCGCCACCAAAAGCCTTGACGTTGTACGGGAGCAAATCGCCGCCGTAAACGCCGCAGGTTCGGACACGCTGTATATACGCGGCAATGTTGCCTGTGCCGCGGAATGCGCCTCATGCGTGGAACAAACCGTTGCACGATACGGCAAAATAGACGTGTTGGTGAACAATGCCGGCATTGCGCCGAAAGTGCGGGCAGATTTGCTCGACACCACCGAAGAAAGCATGGATGAAGTGTTCGGCGTCAACATCAAAGGCACTTTCTTCATGTCGCAGGCAACGGCAAAACAGATGATGCGGCAGAAGAGTGGCGTGATCATCAACATCTCGTCCGTATCCGCCTTCGCATCATCGGTCAACCGCGCGGAATACTGTATCTCCAAAGCCGCAGTCAGCATGATGACCACTCTGTTTGCAGACAGGCTTGCCGCCCACGGCATACGGGTGTACGAAATCCGTCCGGGCATCATCAAAACCGACATGACCGCCCCCGTCGCCGAAAAATATAACCGCTTGATAGACAACGGCACGTTTCCCATCCGCAGGTGGGGCTGTCCCGAAGATGTGGCAAAAGCGGTCGCCGTATTTGCCAGCGGATCATTTCCGTACTCAACGGGCGAAATCATCAACGTGGACGGCGGTTTTCACCTCAAAAGCATCTGATTGGCAGAAATACACCTTATTCCGGTTTTTTCGATGCAAAAGCACAGCCGTATTATCCTGTCGGCACTACTGATCCTCACCGTTCACACGGTATGTGCTCAATTTTATGAATCCGGCGTTAATCCCCCTTCGGTTCGTTGGCAACAAATCAACACGGAACATTTCCGTGTAATCTTCCCGACAGATATTCCCGAACGGGGACAACATGCCGCTAATGTGCTGGAATACATCTACCATGCGGAAAGCAAAACGCTTCGCCACCGTCCGGCTAAAATTTCCGTAGTGCTGCACAACAGACCTTCGTCGTCCAACGGTGTGGTTGCATGGGCACCCAAACGTTCGGAATGGCTGCTCACGCCGCCACAGGACAGTTACGCACAAGACTGGACGGAACAACTTGCCTTGCACGAGTTCAGGCATGTGGTGCAAACCGATAAACTCAATCAGGGACTGACCAAAGCGTTGGGCTACCTGTTCGGACAACAGGCGGTAGGCGTTGCGGCAGGAATGTTGCCCGCATGGTTCCTCGAAGGAGATGCCGTAGTTGCCGAAACCGCCATGAGCCGTTCGGGAAGGGGACGTAGCGCATCGTTCGAGATGCCTTTGCGCACCATCGCTCTTTCGGGAAAATACCACCATTACGACAAGGCTATTTTCGGTTCTTACCGCCGACATGTGCCCAATCATTACGAGTGGGGATACCAAATGACGGCATGGACGCGGAAAGAGTACGGGACGGAAGTGTTTGCAAAAGCAGAAGACAACACGGGCAGGCGTTTATGGTCGCTCTATCCGTTCGAGTTGGGATTGAAGAAACAAACCGGATACCTCCCTCGACAACTATATTACCGCGCTTTCGACGACCTGACCCGTCAATGGAAAGAACAGGAAAAACGCTATGCTTACGTCTTATCCACCCCTGTCAATCGGCAGACTTCCCGACTGTATACCAGTTACCGTTCGCCGCACTACCTGACGGACAGTACGTTCGTTGCGCTAAAAACAGGTATGGCGCAGATCGCCTGCTTTGTCAAAGTGAACAGGAACGGCGACGAACAAACGCTTTTTACGCCGGGGATGCTCAATTCCGACCGTTTTTCCTGTGCCGGAGGATTGATGGCGTGGTCGGAAGAAATACCGGATGTACGGTGGAGTAACCGCAGTTATTCGGTAATTAAGATTTTTGATATTTCCAGGAGGAAAGAACGCACGCTTACCCGCCGCACAAGGTTTTTTTCTCCTTCGCTTTCTCCGGATGCCGGCACTGTCGCTGCGGTGGAAGTGTCGCTTGGCGGCGAAAGCGCCATTGTGTTGCTGGACGTTACCGCCGGAGTGGAAAAAATGGTGATAAAAGCGCCTGAAAACACTCTCCTGCAAACGCCGTCGTGGAGCAAAGACGGGAAATACCTGCTGGCGATTGCCGTCGGATCCGGCGGAAAATCCATCGTCAGGATAGATACGGCGACAGGCTGGTTTGCCACTGTGCTGGCGCCGTCGTACGACGACATATCCTGTCCTTCCGACGGCGGGACATGCGCCTTTTTTACGGGACAGTGCGGCGGTATCAACAACATCATGGCGGTGGACTACCAAACGAAAGAAGTGTTTCGGGCAACCGCATCCCGCTTCGGCGCTTTCGACCCGCAACCCGACGCAACAGGGGAAAAACTGCTGTTTGCGGAATATTCGGAACTCGGATACAACTTAACGGAAAGCAATATTCGCAAAGAAACGATACCGGAAGACGACCACTCTCCACAACTTTGGAAAACACTCGCGGAACAGGAAAATTTTAATTTGCAGGACAGTATCATCAACTATCGGGATTTTCCGGTGAAACCGTTCCGTAAATGGCAGCATTTGATATCTGTGCACAGTTGGGCGCCGCTGTATTATCAAGTGAACGTGTCCGACCCGCTTGCTACGGAAATATATCCCGGATTGGTGCTGCTGTCGCAGGATTTGCAGGGCAACATGATCGCTTCTGCAGGATATTCGTGGCGCGGATATCACGCTTTGCACGCCGGATTTACCTACAAGGGATGGTATCCGGTGGTGGAAATGAAAATAACCTACGGAGGAGAACGAAAAATATACGGCAAACAACCGGAAGACGCCACACTGCCCCCAAATTTCAGAAATACGGAAATCAGCGTCAATACGTATGTCCCGTTCAACCTCACCCGAAACCGCTACATCACAGGATTGACGCCACAGATACAGATCAACCGTTCTTCGGACTTTTTCTTTTCAAACGAACAGGGACACCACCAATCCGGATTTCTGGAATCCCTTTACGGAATCGCATTCTATCGCTATTTGAAAACCGCTGTCCGCGATTTGGCGCCCGCATGGGGAGTTACCCTGCAAGGAGCGTTCAAACATGCTCCCGCTAACGAAAACTTGTTCAGCAGTATGTATTATGTATATGGGCGTACATATCTTCCGGGATTGGCGCGACATCACAGCCTGCAACTGTCGGTAGGGGTACAGCGGCAACATGCAGGGGAATACCTTTTCGGCAGTATGTTGGCTTTTCCGCGCGGTTATGCTACCGGACGTACGGAACAACTCAACATTGCGCTTGCCGAATATGCCTTCCCTTTTCTCTATCCCGACAAAAACCTTGCTTTTCTGGTATATCTGAAACGGCTAAGCGCCAACTTGTTCTGCCATGCGGCAGAAAACCGCTACCGCATCGTATGGCAGCAGTCCTACGTTTGGCAATCGGACAGGATGTTGAGCGTGGGCGCCGATTTGCTCGCCGATGTTCATCTTCTGCGCATTACCTATCCCGTCAATATGGGATTACGCGCGGTCTATATCCCCGAACGGAAAGAATTTCAGTCTTCCCTGCTGTTCCAAGTGTCGTTCAGGTAAGTCCAGTCTGCTGGGTGGGAAAGAAGCTATGAAACCTCGGCAGGCTTCCCATGCCGTCAACACTTCCATACAGGATCAATTCAGTTCTTGACCATCTTCTCTGGTAGCATCAAAAAGACTTTGCGGAATGGGTCGAATCAGATGATATCCGGATAAAGTTCCTGCGGCGGAAGCATCCTCGTTGTAGGCAAGTGTACGCTTCACCAGCGTTTGAGTACGTGCTAAATCCGTCCACGTATCTGTAGCGGTCTTCGCCTACCTTGTATGCTGCGCGACTGCGCACCGTAAGTTTCACCTTTGAAGTGGCAAAATCCGCTCCGTTTCTGTCGCTTGGATAGTTCAAGCGTTGCATGGTGCGGTAACTTTTCCGGAAACGGCTGTCATTCACACGATCATACACATCTATCGCATAATTGGTATATTGTGCTGCCAGAATAATTTCCGGAAGTTGTTCGTTGGTACCACCCACATCTGTATAATTTTGCAGGTTTGAAAAATCTGATGCCAGTGGACGATGGCAATTACTTCATCGCAAAGCGCCAACGCTTCGGCAAGGTCTGCATTTTTGGCGGAAGCGTTAAAGTCACTGCAAATTTCATTTTGGCGGTACAAAAAATCTTTAGCAAGGAAATGTATCGCAGCATCCTTGTATATCTTCCTGTTCCATCGCGTTCGAAGCCGGATTATTCAACCGTTCATATGTTTTGTGTAAATCGTCGATCGTCAATCGCCTGTTGTACGACTGTTTGTCCATTTCAGCATCAATTCATTTGGGAAGCGCCGTTTTTTGCAAATAAATTCACTTTATCTTATTGATATACATACATATTGCACTTTAAATTGTTCAATGACGTCCATTCTGATAAATAATCGGAAAAAGAAAAATGTGCAAAAAATTTTGGTAATCCGTTTTTTATTACGACCTTTGCATCCGGAAAGAAATACAAAAAAATACGTAAAGATATGTCGCAAATATGTCAAATCACTGGAAAGAGCGTTATGGGAGGCAATAATGTATCCCATTCCAAAAGAAGAACCAAGAGGAAATTTTATCCCAACCTGTTCGTGAAGAAATTTTTCCTTCCCTCTTCCAATGAATGGATTACCTTGAAAGTGTCGGCTGCCGGTATCAGAAATATCAATAAAACGGGTATTGAAGCCGCTTTGCAAAAGGCTATAGATAAGGGGATTATACAATAAATAATACGAGAAAACATGGCAAAGAAGACAAAAGACGTTCGCATACAGGTAATACTGGAATGTACGGAACAGAAAGGAAGCGGAGTTCCGGGAATGTCGCGGTACATTACCACCAAGAACAAGAAAAACACGCCCGACAGGCTGGAACGCCGGAAGTACAACCCGTTTCTGAAAAGAGTAACCGTTCATAAAGAAATTAAATAATACATACATTAATCTATGGCAAAGAAAGTAGTTGCGACCTTGAAACAAAAAGGCGCAGGCAAAGGAATTACCAAAGTCATCAAAATGGTGAAATCCGAAAAATCAGGCGCATATACGTTTGTGGAAGACATCGTTTCTGTGGACACTGCAAAGGATTTTTTTGAAAACAAATAACGGATTTGTCCGTGCAGGACATGAGAAACTATCTATATTTTCTAAAACAAATTGCGACAATTCAAAACAATTTCAACTGTTTTGTGGCTTCCGGTGAATAGTTCATTGTCAGCACTTCGGTTTTTTCGCCGCTGAAAATGACAGGAAACCCCATATTGGCGCTGTTCAAATAACTGTTTTCCGAAAGACTGTATTGTGGTAATTTCCAACCTAAATCAGGAAAATACACATAAGCGCAAAAGTGCCATTTTTGAGCATTTTTTTTACACGTAGGGGCTATTTTTCTATGCCTTCTTTTTGCCATTTTGTCCGTCCAACTCAAAAAAGGAGTATTTTCGCCCTCCAACAACCCATAAAAAACCGCCCAAAATGGTGGTAAAAACATTTAATAAATGCCTGCTTAACAGAAAATTAACACGGATTAATGTTTTTGCGCAATTTGTTTTTCGTAATTTGTTTTTGCCCCATAAAATATCAATTACGGTATGACATTATCTTTTTATTTTATTCTATTCCGTCCAAAATCAATACCCAATCGTTTCCGTCACGTATTTCGGTTACGGGTGGCGTAAATGCAACTACTCCTTCGTTTTTTGCCGTGCCTGCATCCGTCAATGTCCCGTTGCGCGGATCGTACCAGTTCGCCTTCACTGTGTTGCCCCGTATTTTTCCCATGTTCACCTGTAATTCCCGACCGTTGAAAGTGTACAGGAATGCGTATTTTTCGCCTTTCATTGCGGCTATGTGATCATATTTTTCACCTTGATTTGCTACAAGCGAACTGTCGGGTGTTCTTTCTTCAAAAGGACGGGACAATATCAGGTTTTTCATGTATTGCATTTGCGTTGCACCTTCGGCATTGAGGGCGTCTGTCCACAGCATTTCTGCGTTATAGGCGCCGGGCAACCTGTCGTCGGACAGCAGCATCTGCATGATGGAGTTGTGTCCGTAAGTGAATCCGCAAGCGCCTGCCAACACTGACCAATATGCGTAGCGGCGCACATCTTCCGCTTGCCATAGCGGTTGCGGCGCGTCGGGTGGGAAATTTTCCGGACGCAGGTGAGCGTATCTTTCCGTGTTCCAATCGTGCAAGCCGTGCGGGATGTTTTCATACGACGGTTCGCCGTCCAGAACGGGTTTTGGTGGAACAAGCGCATAATCCTTCTCTATATACCGCCAGTTATCCTGCCCTATGCCGTTGGGGTCTTGTTCGTATGTGCGATGTCCCGACTGTACCATGTTGAAATCCAGCCACTGTGCCTGATGAAACCACTCGGACGATCGCGAACGTCCAAACGGGTGGAAAGTAATCAGATGATCGGGTGCATACTGGCGCAAGGTGTTACCGATAGTGTTCCATATTTCAGTGGAATCCGACCCCATCACGTCGCCGCCGTTCATCCAGATGACGTTGCGGCAAGCGGCATAGCGTTCGCCCAAAAATTTCGCGTAGGCAACTGCCTGACTGCGACTGACCATTCCACTCTTCACATTGCCGCCCCACACCGGCACAATGGCAATGTATATGCCTTTTTGCGCCGCCAGCTGAACGGCATAATCCAGATGATCCCAGTAATCGTACTGCAATGAATCATTTGGATCATTCCCTTCTGTGACTGCCGGACGCGAAGCATCATTATCCGTCACAGCCGGTCGTCCGTAAGCATTTCTCACACCAAGCCCATGCAACACGGAGGTTTGTATCACGTTAAATCCCTTGTTGCGTCTGTCTTCCAGATATTGTTCCGTTTGTTCGCGGTTAAGTTTATGCATCAGCCATCCGGTATCGCCCAGCCACAGAAACGGTGTTCCGTCCGCAGTGGTCAGAAAGCGATGGTTGGCGGATATGGCCAGAGGTTGTATGCCTGCTTCGCGCATCGTACATCCCCATACCAATAATGTCGTTATTGCAGATAAAAATATGTGTTTCATGGGTATAAGTTTTTATTTTATAAGACAAAAAATTTATCGGACAGTTTTTTAGGCGTTTTGTGGCATCGGTTTATTGTATCACTTCAATCCATTTTCCTTCCGTATTTGCTCTTATGGAAGCGTCATACATGGCTTCGCAGGAAAATGCGGGTAGGTAGAAACGTCCGCGATAAGCTGCCGACAGTTGCACCACGAAAACTTTGCGATTGCCCGCATTGAGACTGAAATAGGTATATACGCGGTCGTCGCGGATGTCTATGTAGTCGTAGGACGATGAACCGCTTGCCGTTCTTTCGTCGTTCAGCCGCGTGTTCACAATTTCCCATCCCGACGGGAATATTTGGCTCAGGGCGAGGTTTGTATATGTGCCGTAGCGTCCGGGATTGCCGACCGTGACGATTGCTTTGAAATCCGTTCCCTGCGACAGTTGCGACACGTTGATATTGCCGCCGCGTTCGGTTTCAAAACGAACGGAAATGTCCAGTTCGTGCGCCGAAGCAATTTCATTGCCCGGCAGAGGGATACCCGATGCGGTTACACGAACAAACAGCGGCGACTGCCCGTTGTTTTTGAATTTCACTTTTCCGTTGCCTGTTTTTCCGTCCGCGTCCAAGTCGGCTTGCCATACGGGTAAGTCGCTTGTTGCTTTCTGTGTGTTTCCCGCGTCGGTATATTCGATGTCGATGTTTTTGTTGCCGCGTTCGGCGGCGGCATATTTTGCGATGGCGAGCAGGCAATATGCTGTGGTTTGCGTACCCATCCAGTATTCATTTCTGTTGAGCGCTTCCGACAGGTTTTTCACCGTCAGGAAGGCTGCCGTTCTGTCATTCAGCAGGATGAGCGTTTCGAGAATCATCGCACGGTCGCGTTCGGAACTGCCGAAGTGTTCGTTGAAACGATTGGCATATTCTTCAATGGTGGTAGATATGCCGGAAGTGAGCGATTTGGCAGTTTCCGGTTTTCCTGCCAGAGCGTAAGCGGCAGCCAGCCGCCATTTGGCCTGCACGGACAGTTTTTCGTACTCTTTCAGTCTGTTCATAGCGCTCAGGTCGGGTTGTTTCGCCAATGCCAGCGTGTAGAGGCGGTATGCCTGGGTAATGTCTTCACCTTCATTGCTGCGCCAATTGGCAGCGCGGCTGGTTTGATAGCGTATCCATGCCTGTTTCATTCCTGCGGGCAAGGCATAGCCCAACGCTTCCGCTTCGAGGATGAAATGCCCGCCATAGTTTGAACCCCATGCACTGGGTGCATAATCGCCGGGCCAATATCCGAACCCGCCCTGCGGCGTGATGAATTGCTGCAGGCGTATCAATCCGGCTTTGATGTTGCGCTCAATGTTCTGTTTGGTGGAGGCGTTCAATTCCAGCATATTGCTGAGGTGCAATTGAGGGAATACCGCTGAGGTGGTTTGTTCGATACATCCGTGCGGATATTGCAACAGGTAGTTCAGCCGACGTCCGAGATTGACGGGTGGCAGGGAAGAAGCCTCAATCACGGCGTTATTGGTGCCTTTCATGCCGGGCAGGGTATAGGTTCCGTCCCAATTTTTGCCTGCTTCCACTACTGTTTCGGTAAAGGTATATACCACAGAATTCGGGTTGCGTACGTCCAGTTCAATGCTGTGTTCCGCTTTTTCACCGCTGCCGTTTACCGTTGCGGTTATCCTGCCGATGCCTGTCTGTTCTTTCACTTTTAACTTGAAATAGACCGTCTGATCGCCTTTTCCGGAGAAAGAAACGCTTTGCTTCTTACTGCCTTCGATGGTGAACAGGTCGTTGGCGCTGATTTCCACATTCACTTGTCTGATGTTGTCTTCCATAGCAAAGACATTGACGGGAAGCCATACTTCTTCGCCCGGTCCCAGCACGCGCGGCAACGTAGCGAGCGTCATCAGCGGCTTGCGTACGGGCGTGGTTTTGTCTGCCGCGCCGTATCCCTGTCCGTTGGCAGCCACTACCATGGTCCGTACCGAACCGACGTATTGCGGCAATTTGATTTTATGGCTGTTGGTTTTGCCTTTTTCCACAGTGAAAGGACCAAGATACTTAACGATCGGTTTAAAGCGCTGTGCCCCTGTCGCGTCTTCTTCTTTCTCTAAAGCCATTTCGGCGTCGCCGCCGATAGCAAACAGTTGCTCTATTTTTCCGCCGTATGCGCCAATTACGTAATCATAAATGTCCCATGTGCGGACACCCAGCGCTTCACGGGCATAGAAAGTGTTCCAAGGGTCGGGCGTTTTGTAGCTTGTGAGGTCGAGTAAGCCGTCATCCACAATTGCCAGGGTGTAACTCATCAATTGTCCGTTTTTTTCGTTCACCTTGATGGAAAATTCTTCTTCGGGTTTCAATACGTCAGGCATATTGATGACGGGGTAAAGCCGCGTCTGCGGGTCTTCCACCATCAGGGGCGTCACGCCGTAAAGCCTTATCGGAGCGTCGTTTTCCGTTTTAGCATGGGGCTGTATCAGCGATATATGCACATATACGTTGGGCAACATCTCCTTGGTGGTGGAAATGGATACACGTCCTTCTGTGCTTTTGCAGTCCACCCAGAAGGTGTTTTTCACATGTGCTCCCGCTTCGACGGACACCAGTGCTTTTGCGCCTGCCGCAGCCGGAAAGGTGATCACGGCTTCTTCGCCGACGTTGTAACTCGGCTTGTCGGTTGCCAGTTGCAGCATGGTGGCTGCGCTACGGCTGTCGTCGTTTTCGCCGCGCCACCAACTGTAGCCCGAATACACCGGCACTGCCACTACGTGTCCGCTTTCCGGGTCGGTCATTTTCACTACAAAATATCCGTTGTCGTCCCATTTGTAGCGGAACTGTCCTTTGCCGTTCTGCGTATTGATAGTGGCGGAATACACGAGGCTGGAATATCTGTCGGATGAATAGTTGGCTTCCCCGTGGGTGTGCGACCACCACCAATTCCAGTTCGTCTTGTACACCTCCACGTCAACATTGCGACGGTTCACCGGTTCACCGGTTTCATTCACCGTCGCCACTTCAAAGGTGTGTTCCTGCCCGGGTTCCAGCCTGCGGTAATAGCCGTCGCCTTTGGGCGCAAGGATGCCGATATAGGATTCATAAGGCGAGTAGGTGGTAGAAAATTCGTTGATGCTAAAGTCGCCGCCTTCTTCAAACACGCGAGTGGAGAGGAATACGCGCAACATACCCGGACTTTCCGCTATGTCTATGTCTTTCCCGAAAGACAATTCTCCTTCGTCGTTTAATTTTCCTTCCAACAGTGTTTTTTCTTCGGAATAGAAGCGCATGGAGGCGTCTTCAAAGGTGTAGTCCATGAAATTTTTGAATTTCGTCGCGGTCTTGGTGATTCGTGCATTCACGCGAACATCCAGATTACGGGCAATAGCACCGTGCAACCAGTGTGCGGAAATTTTGCCCGTCAATCCGTCGCCGCTCAGGATGGGCGTGTTTTTCAAGGCTACGTCTATTTTTAGGCGGTTGGGTTTCACGGTTTCCACTTTCAGATTTTTGGTGAATACGGCGCCGCCTACTTCTATCCGGGCTTCCCATATCCCTGTGAGCGCGTCGGCGGAGGTGGGCGCCGTGAAACGGTACAGACTGTTGCTGCCGGATGTTTTTACCTGTTTCCCGATGATTTTGTTTTGCGGGTCAATTAATGCAAAAGTTACGGGATGGTTGGCAGGCAATGTTTTGTTTTTATCTTCCAGAATGAACGCCAGGAACAATGTGTCGCCCGGACGCCATACGCCGCGTTCGCCGTAGATGAAACCTTTCAGCCCGTTTTCGGTGCTTACGCCAGACACATCGAAGTTGCTCAGCGAAAGCGACTGATGGTCTATTTTCAGGTAGGATTTTTGTTTTCCTTGCTGTGCTACTACCACAGCGGGCATTTCCTTGCAGGAGATCACCGCCAGCCCGTTTTTGTCGGTGGATAGCTCTCCGACGGGTTGATTCACAGAATTATAGGCTTTAATCTGCACGCCGTTCATCGGTTCGGCGGTTACCAAATGGGACGCCAGCACATACAGTTCGTACATGTCGCCCATCTTGGCGGTCAATCCTATATCGGTCGCCAATACGTTGCGCGTACGCTTGCTGTACGTCGAACCGTAATCTATGTATTCTTCACGGTCGTCATCCCAATAATAACCTCCATGATCGTAATCACCCTCCCAGTTGTCACTGCCGCTGCGTTTGTCCACCATTTTGTCTGCACCCCGTAATTTGACCCGGTAAATAGCGCCCGGTTCGGGAGAAATAATTTCCGCAAGGTCAATGGAAAAAGTGTTCCAATCTGACAGGTTAACGGCTTTCTTTTCGGCGAGGTTGATGCGTTTGTGGCGCACCTCAGTGCCCACGCGATACATTTCGCTTGCCGATTTCAACGTGTTCACCTGAAGAAATTGCAGGATATTGTTTTCGTAAATGCGGGATACCTGCACATCCACCGACCGGTAGTTGACCGATTGGAAAGTGAGGTGCAAGCCGCTGGAATTGGGCAGTATCACGCCTTGACCGACAAATTTCACTTCGGGATTCAACTGTTGAAACTCTAACTCTCGCTGTATTTCTTCGTCCAATGTTTTTCGGGATGCGGATTTCAGCCCTTTTTCAATGGTGAGCGTACGCTTGCCTGTGATGTGGGTTGAAGAGTAAATTTTCACGATGTTGAGGTCAATGCTGAAACGCACGGATTCGTTGCCGGACAGTGAGAAATAGTCTGCTATCCGCTGTTTTTCGTCAATAGCGGCAGAGAATGTGCAGATGATGTACTGTTCCGGCGATTGCACGACCTGAATATCTATCAGTTCAAACTCGTTTTCGGCAGGTACGGAAATCACGTCTTCTTTGTCAAACGGGTAATCAATGCTTTTTCCGCTCCAGATGAGGTGAATATCGTAACGCTTGTCGCCTGCGCGGAGGCTGTCAATGCGGAAATAGTGCTTGTTTTGGGCATGGTCATGTTCCCATTTTACCACCCGCGTACTTTTGTCGGAGGAGATATTCAGCAGGCTTTTCACCTTCTCGACAGGGATATAGTCGCTTACCGTCACCGTACCGGAGAGATAGTACAGGTTGGGCGAACGCTTATCATAGAGCGACAATCCGTCCGTCTGATAATAGAACGTCGGGATGATGGTGTTGATGAGAAAGGTGAACGTCTTTTTTGCCCCTTTCACGTCGATAACATTACCTATGCGAAACGTGACACGATATTCCTGTCCTGCCTGAAACGGATCGTCGGGTGTAAACTCAATGATATTTTCGCTGATCCAGTATGCTTTTCCCTTCACAGACGGCGAAAAATCAAACAACCCATCCGCCGGTTCTCCGACGAGCGAAGAAGTGCGGCTCACATCGTCGGTCAGTACCACTCGCACCGGCGACAGAGTGGACACGATGCCGGAGGTATATGCTACAATAGCCGGATGTTCCGTATCTACTTGATTACCGCCGCTGCAACCGGCGAACAAAACACAACCCGCTAACAGGAAAAGAATAGATATTTTATACATAATCGTATAATTATAAATTAATTGATCCTTTTTGTCATGATGATTTTTATGTTTCAAAGATATATCTTTTTTAGAAACATGAGACAGGTTGAAAATGTTTTTTTTAATATTCTCAACCTGTCTTATATTTCACGACAAGGTCAGGGGGGATTTTGACGCCGACGGGTTGGAGCGCCTTATTGGGTTAGCCGGTGATGGGCTTCTACCTGATCGCCGGACGTATTACATACGAATAGGCGTAAACGTCGTCCAACATGCGGTACTGTCGTAGCGGCGGTTTTCCCCAGCTGTCGTCGCCGCCCAATCCGCGCTGTTTCATATCTATGTTCACATACAGGGCGTTGCGCGGATCTATGTCAATGGGATGCTGTTGTTTTTTGGTCAGTCCCGGATCAAAATCGTCGTCGGAGTTGTAGCGGGCGTTGAAACAGACGGGAGCGTCAAAGCCTTCAAACTGTACGCCGAAACCGCTGTCGTCGGTGAACGCCACGGTACGCACCCCCGTACGGTAACCGTTTTCCTGTGGGCGGATATAGTCAAATTTGAGATCGTTCACCTTGCAGGCATATTTGCCCACAAAAGACGAACGGTTGCGGTCGTTGTAGTTTTCCCAAGGTCCTCTGCCATAATACTGTACGTTGTACCACTGTGCGGGGAGTTGCAGCTTCATGCCGAAACGCAGCAGTTCGGGATGTTCGATGCCGGTCATGTTCATAGAAACGGATATTTTCACCGATCCGTCGTTCCGGATCGTGTACACTGTAGTGTAGGGGATGCCGTTGTAGCGTATTTTGCGGTTGACCACCACTTCTACGCTTTCCGCCGTGGCGGGCTTCACTTCCACGCTTGTTACGGTCAATTCGTCGCCGGCGGTACGCCAGATGTTGCCCAACCTGTTTTGACGACCTCCGAAGTCGTTGTCGGTAGGGGCTCTCCAGAAGTTAGGGACGGGTGCTGCGGTGAACAGACGCTTGTCCTGAAAGGTGTAAGATGTGAGCGTTCCCCACATCAATGATATGGCGCCTTTTATGTCGCCGCTCTCAAAACGGAGTTCGCGGTCGTCTTTTTCTATTTTGAGATTGCCTTGTGGCGACTTTTTGGTAAAGAAACGGTTGCCGGGGAAAGGAAATTCTTCGGCGGCTACTTCATGACCGGCGGGTACCAGGTCGGTAGCTGTTTTGGTGAATGCCTTCAGACGGGCGAAATATTCGTCGCCGTCACTGTAGGTCACAGCGGGAAAGGGGAGCGTAACATCCGTATCTGCCATTGGCTTACCGTTGATCGCAACGTCTTGCGACTGTATCAATTCACCGTTTTTATACAATTCCCATTTGTAGGTGTAAGCGTTCAGGTCGGTGAACAAATGATGGTTGGACAGCCGGATTTTCCCTTTTTCGATGTCTATTGCCTTCATCCACACGGGTTGATATACTTTTTTTACTTCGTTGATGCCCGGATGTACGGTGCGGTCGGCGCAGATGATGCCGTTGGCGCAGAAATTTTCGTCGTGTGTCCAGCGATGTCCACCCAGGTCGCCGCCGTAGGCCCAATATTTGCGCCCCTGTTCGTCAAAGGCTTCCAATCCCTGATCCACCCAGTCCCAGATGAATCCGCCCTGCAGGATGGGATATTTCATCACTACATCCCAAAATTCCTGAAAATTTCCAGTACTGTTCCCCATCGCATGTGCGTATTCACACTGTATGTACGGGCGGTAACTGTCAGGGTTCTGTGCATATTGTTCCATGTTTTCGATGACGTTGTACATGGGGGTGATGATGTCGGTAAATTCATTTTCGCGGGCACGGTGGCACTGTACGGGTCTTTTGGCTTTATCGTTTTGTTTCAGCCAGTTGTATGTAGCCTCGTAATTCGGACCGAAAAGGCTTTCGTTGCCCAACGACCATGTGATGACGCAGGGATTGTTCTTGTCGCGTTCAAACATGCGGATGGTGCGGTCGAGGTGCTGTCCTTTCCAACTTTCGAGGAATGACGGATGGCGCGTGCGATCGAAGCCGTCCAGCCCGTGCGCTTCGATATTTGCTTCATCCACCACATACAGTCCGTATTTGTTGCACAGTTGATATACTTCCGGGCTTTGCGGATAGTGGCTGGTGCGGAGGGCGTTGTAGTTATGCAGTTTCATCAGCCGGATGTCTTCCATCTTGGTGGCGTCGTCCACATAGTGGCCGTATTTTTCGTGGTGTTCGTGTATGTTTGTCCCGCAGATGAGGATGGGTTTCCCGTTAATGAGCAATTGCTTGTTGCGGATTTCCACTTTGCGGAAACCTGTTTTGCAGCCTGCAAATTCCAGCGTCTTTCCTTTATCGTCTTTCAGTTCGATACTCACGGTGTAGAGGTTGGGAAACTCGGCGCTCCACTGCTTTGGCGTCTTAATGTTTGCCGCGAAAGATACCGTTTTTTCTTTTTTTGCAGCTATCTCCTTAACGGATAATTTTTTGCTGAGTACGGGTTTCTGCTGTTCATCCAATAGGGTGACTTCTACTTGATAAGCGCCCGATTTGGCGGCGGCGAAGTTACGGATATCCACCTCTGCGGAGAAAATGCCGTTTTTGTAAGCGGCGTCCAAATCGCCCACGATGGTAAAATCTTCAATGGACACAGATGGTCGTGCAATCAGCAGCACATCGCGTTCAATGCCTGCCAGCCGCCAAAAATCCTGATCTTCGATATAAGAAGCGTCGCTCCATTTGAAAATCTGCAATGCCAGCAAGTTTTTCCCTTTTTTGAGGTACGGCGTAATGTTAAATTCCGCAGGCGTTTTGGTGGCTTTGGAATAACCCGCTTTCTGTCCGTTCACATAAATGGTTGCCGCGCCTGAAACAGAGCCGAAGTAGAGGATAATTTCTTTGCCGTCAAACGAGGAAGGCAGTTCAAACCATGTTCGGTAGCTTCCGATGGGCAGGTCGTTGTTGTCCACAAAAGGCGGATTCACCGGAAAGATGTACCGCGCGTTGGTGTACACCGGAATGCCAAATCCTTGCGTTTCCCAGCTTGCCGGCACCCGTATGTCCTTCCATGAGGATTCGTTCAGGCTTTCGGAATAAAAATCGACAGGACGTTGTGCGACGTTTTCCGCAAAATGAAATTTCCACACGCCGTTCAGCGTCTTCACGTGAGGTGAGGCGAATTTATTGTTCGCCAGCAATTGCGACAAATCGGCATAGGGGATAAAATCAGCGCGCGGAGGCTCTTTGCCTTCATCTATCAATGAGGGATTTTCCCAAAAATTGCCTTGTGCAAAAAGCAAACAGGGACATAACAGCATGAAAGCTGCGAAAAATGACTTTTTCATAAAAGAAATTAAGAATTGAAATTAATGATGAACTAATGCGTACAAAGGTACGAAAATAATTCGACGGTGGAAACGGTTTAACATTTTTTAAGATTTTTGCGCCGATTTGTCAGGACAGTCGCGCAAATATTTGCCTTTCCACAGGTAACGGTAGGAGGGCGGAAATCAACGGCGCCTTTTTTAAATCCTGCAGCCATGAATTTAAATCATTTTCGCTCAGTTTCCGGTCGAATTTCAAAATGAAATCGAAGTTTTTGTATTTCGGAAGCAAAAATCCGTTACTGCAACGGTTGGAAATGAGCCACAGCGTTTGTGTTTCATCGGTATGGCAAAAACAGGCAAATTCTTCTGTTCCGGCAATATGTCCCTTGCTTTGAAAGACAAACTGCAAACCGAGATGTTCGTTCAGGCTCCACGATAAACGGTAATCATTTTCATGGGATGAAATGCCTATCGCGGTGAACATCAATAATTCCTGCGAAACGTTCAATTTGAACACGTTTTTTTTCATCCTTGTTTTTCTTTCTTCTGCTCCAGATATTGCAACGTATCCATGGAAAATTCACCGGAGTTGAACAGGAAATCCAGCGCTTTCCGCGCCGCTACCTGTTCCGCTTCTTTTTTTGAATATCCGTTGCCCGAGGCAATGGGTATGCTGCCTATGGAAATCTGCATGGTGAATCCGGCATTGACCGGCCCTTTGATTTCCATGAATGCCACCCGCAAGCGGTTTTTCTGTCCCCATTCCATGATGCGGCTTTTGCAATCGGTTTCCGTTTGCGACAATCCGTCCAAGTCAATATATTTTTCGAGAACGTTTTCTACGATGAATTTTTGTGTTTTTTCATAACCCAGATCCAGATAGATAGCGCCCACCAAGGCTTCAAAAGCATCGCCGCATATTCGTTTTTTGTTTGTGCTGTTTTCCTTGGTAATCAGCAGATCGCAGAGTCCCATTTTGGAAGCGATGCTGTCCAGATGGGAGCGATTCACGATTTTTGAGCGCATTTGCGTCATGAATCCTTCTCTTTTGTCGGGGAAACGATGAAACACATAATCCGACACTATGGCATCTATGATGGCGTCACCGAGAAATTCCAGCCGTTCGTTGTTCACTACCGTTCCGTTCTGCAGAATGACAGAAGCCGATTTGTGCAAAAATGCCAATTCGTACAGGTCGGGGTTGTTCGGTTTGATGTTCAGATCTTTTTCCAGAAATGCACAAAACCCCTTATTGCCTATTATAAAGGGTTTTAACGGGTCTATCATGGCGAGGGCTTATTCTGCTTTTTTGAAAATAAGGGATGTATTATGTCCACCAAAGCCGAAAGTGTTGCTTAATGCATAGCATACATCACGTTTTTGTGCTTTGTTGAACGTCAGGTTCAGTTTTCTATCTATTTCCTCGTCATCCGTGAAATGGTTGATGGTGGGCGGTATGATGCCGTGATTGATTGCCAGAATGGATGCGATGGCTTCTATTGCACCTGCCGCTCCCAGCAGATGTCCCGTCATGGATTTGGTGGCGCTGATGTTCGTCTTATAGGCATGATCGCCGAAAAGGCGGACGATGGCTTTGGTTTCCGAAGGGTCGCCTACGGGGGTCGATGTGCCGTGCACGTTGATGTAGTCAATGTGCTCGCATGTGATGTTTGCATCGTTCAAAGCGGCTTTCATCGCTCTGTATGCGCCGTCGCCTTCGGGATGTGATTTTGTCAGATGATAGGCATCCGCCGACATGCCGCCTCCTACTACTTCTGCATAAATCTTGGCGCCCCGTTTTTTGGCGTGTTCGTACTCTTCAAGAATCAGTCCTCCGGCGCCTTCGCCAATCACAAAGCCGTCTCTGTCCTTATCGAAGGGGCGGGAAGCGGTTCGGTACTGTTCGTTGTTGGTGGACAATGCCTGCATAGAATTGAATCCGCCTACTCCGCTTTCGCTGATGGTGGCTTCGGAGCCTCCGGCAACAAAGACGTCTGCGTGTCCCAGCCGAATGTAATTCAATGCGTCTATAAGGGCGTTGGAAGACGATGCACATGCCGATACGGTCGCATAATTTGGCCCTTTTAACCCGTATTTGATGGAAATCTGTCCTGCGGCGATATCTGCAATCATTTTCGGAATAAAAAAGGGATTAAACCGCGGCGTGCCGTCACCGTCGTAAAAGGCTTTCAATTCTTCGGCAAATGTAGTAATACCGCCTATGCCCGACGCCCAGATGACGCCCGCTCTTTCCAAATCGGTTTGTGTCAGAAATCCGGAGTCTTCAATGGCTTCGGTGGCGGCAACCACAGCAAACTGAGTGTATAAATCGTATTTCTTGATTTCTTTCCTTTCAAACAGTGCCGTTGGGTCAAAATTCTTGACTTCGCACGCAAACCGTGTTTTAAACTTAGAGGCATCAAAACGTGTAATCCAGTCGGAACCACTTACACCATTTACAAGCCCGTTCCAATAATCGGAAACGTTATTGCCTATGGGGGTAATGGCTCCCAGACCGGTTACTGCTACTCGTTTTAATTGCATAACAGCAAACAAACTTATTTTTTAGTATTGTCTTCAATGTATTTGATTGCTGCACCCACGGTAGCAATGCTTTCGGCTTGATCATCGGGAATTCCGATATTGAATTCTTTCTCAAATTCCATGATTAATTCCACCGTGTCAAGCGAATCTGCGCCCAAGTCATTGGTGAAACTTGCTTCCGACGTTACCTCTTCTTCGGCGACACCCAATTTGTCAACAATTATAGACTTAACTCTTGATGCAATATCAGACATAATGCTTATGTATTAAATTAATGAATAAAAAAAATTTTAATATTTCAAGGTGCAAAGAAACGTAATTATTTTTTATCTTCAAACTAAAAACGTGTTTTTATTAAAAAAAATCTTTAAAATATATCATAATGAACTCACGATCAATAGATTATTTCCATTTCGTTATTTGCTTTTATCGGGCGGCGACGGTATATCCGGCAGGGAACGGTATGTTTTTAATTCTTCCAAAATCAGTTCGATTGCTTTGTCCAACTGGTCGTCGATGCCGACATATTCCCGTGCAGGGTCGTTATCTATGATGATGTCGGGGTCAACGCCGTAGCCTTCGATAATCCAGCGGCTTTCGTCTGCCGCATAGGATGCGTATTCGGGTTTACGCAGGTCGGTGCCGTCCACGAAAGGCAGAGAACCGCGGATACCGACTACTCCGCCCCACGTGCGCATGCCGATTATTTTGCCGATGCCGTGTTTTTTGAACGCATAGGGGAACAAATCTCCGTCGGATGCAGAATATCGGTTGATAAGCAATACTTTGGGTCCGCGCATCATTTCGTTCGGCGTCTGGTACGGTTCGGTCACGTTACGTGCTATGTTTGAGCGAGTTACTTCGCGCATCAATCGTTCGATAATCATGGGTGATACGTTGCCTCCGCCATTGCCGCGATCGTCAATAATCAGGGCTTTTTTGTCCAGTTGCGGGTAGAAATGACCGACAAACTCATTCAGCCCGTCGGTGCCCATATTGGGGATGTGGATGTAGCCCACCTGTCCGTTCGTTGCCTGCTCCACCTTGCGTATGTTGTTTTGCACCCAATTGTAGTAATACAGAGCTGATTCGTCGGCTATGGGTACCACGATGACTTTGCGACTTCCGTCTGTCGTTGGTTTTTTGTTCAGTTGTAGCTCTACTTGCCGGTTTGCCATGCCTGCCAAATGCCGGTAGATGTCGGACGACTCTTTCAGCGACTGACCGTTGATCGCTATGATGTATTCCCCAGATTTGGCGTTAACGCCTGTTTCCGTCAGCGGGGAGCGTAACGCTTCGTTCCAGTTGGCACCTTCCAGCACCGTATCAATACGAAACATGCCCGAAGCGGCATCCTTGCTGATTTTAGCACCCAGCAAACCCATGGGGATTCTTGCGGCTTGTGTACGATCTCCGCCGTTGATATAGGCGTGTCCCACATTCAACTCGCCAATCAACTCGCCAATCAGGTAGTTTACATCATCTTTGGTACGGGCATGGGGCAGTAGCGGGATGTATTTATCGTACATTGCCTGCCAATTAACACCGTGCATATTGGGCACATAGAAGAAATCACGCATCTGTCGCCAACATTCGTCAAATATTTGTTTCCATTCCGCCTGTTTATTCACATATATCTGCAATCCGCCGAAATCTGCTTTACCATCTTCCAATGCGATTTTAGAGACAGGCACGTCAATCACCCAAAAATCTCCGCCTTTACGTACCAGCATTTTGCTGCCCTCTGCGGCAATCGTGTAATTCAATCCCTGCCCCAATTCGGTTTCTTTCTGTTTTTCCAAATCATACAGATACAGTCCTGAGGATCGGACGTAATATAATTTATTGTTGAGATACTGTAAATTATGGTATGATCCGGCAGGAACAGGGAGGGCAAAGATGCGCGCCATCAGCCCTGAGGTGTCTATTCTGGTGATGTTCTCGCTTTTCTGTTCCTGTTCTTTTGCTGTTTTTTTGCTGTTTTTTTGTGTGTCGTCCTGTTTGGGCGTTATTTCGTTGTTTATCGGAGCAAACGGGCTTGGCGTGTCCTCGGCAAGCGTTACGGCATAGATGCCGCTCATGTCCTGATATGCAATGTTCCATTCCACATCGCTGTAAATTGGGTGAAAGGTGCGATCGGACACAAAAAACAGATACTTCCCGTCGCGGCTGAACGACGGTGATCCGGAATTAAACCAGCGGTCCGTAACGGCTGTTTTCTGTTTGGTTGCCGTATTGTACAGCCAAATCTGCCCCAAACGGTTGGGGGAGGTTTCGGCGTATGCTACCCAGCGGCTGTCGGGCGACCATGTGAATTGACGGTATTCCCAACGGGGGGATTGCGCTACCAAAGTCACTTTCCGTGTGGCGATGTCCACATATTGCAGCCGCATTTTTTTGTCGCTCCACAAGATTTTTTTGCTGTCGGGCGACCATATTATACGGAATTTATAAGTATCCGCACCGGTGGTGACGGCTGTAGCGGGTTCGCTGCCGTCCTGCTTTTGGATGTAAATTTCGTATTCTCCGCTACGGTCGCTTACGTAAGCTAACCAACGTCCGTCGGGCGACCATACCACATCGCGGTCGTGTGCGCCGGCGCTTTGTGTTAAATTACGTGTGACTCCTGTCTTTGCGGGAACGGTGAATATTTCGCCGTGAGCGCTCACCGCTATGCGTTTACCGTCGGGCGAAATATCCGCCGAACGGATTTCCTGAGATACGTCTTTCCATACGTTGTATCCCGCAAAGCCATCGTCATCTACGCGAATGGTGATTTTCCGATCTTGCTGTGCGGCAATGTCGAAGCAATAAATATCTCCGCCGTGTTCGTACACAATGGCGTTGTCTCCTGCCGACGGAAATTTAACGTCATAGTCGGTGTAGTGCGTCAGTTTCGTCGTTTGCCGTGTTTTGACGTCGTACACGAAGAGATTGGCAATGCGGTCACGGTCGGACACAAAGTAAATCCGGTCTCCGAACCACATCGGGAAAACATCCTGCGCATTATTGTCGGTGATGTTGTACGTCTCTTTCGTATTGAAGTTGTAGATGCAGATGTCGTCCGCCATGCCGCCGCGATAGTATTTCCACGTGCGAAACTCGCGAAACGCGCGGTTGTAGGCCAAACTGTTGCCGTCGGGCGAATAGGAACACCAACTGCCTGCGGGCAGCGGTAGTTCTACCGACATTCCGCCTTCAATGGGAACGGTGAACAATTGCCCGATAAAATCATTAAAAGACTGTTTTCGCGATCGATACACCACATGTTTGCCGTCCGGCGTCCATCCCATTACGATGTTGTTGGGACCCATGCGGTCGGAAACGTCGTCGCGTAACAGGGTGGCAGTGTGGGTGAGTCGTCGTGGAGTGCCTCCTTCTGCCGGCATGACATACACTTCGGTATTCCCGTCGTAATTTGCCGTGAAAGCGATTTGCGAACCATCAGGAGAAAAATGCGCGAACATCTCAAATCCGGCGGCATTGGTGAGTTTCCGCGCTTGCCCGCCTGAAAGCGGCACGGTGTACAAATCTCCCGCATAGGTGAATACCGCACGATTCCCGTGTAACGCGGGGAAACGCAGCAACCGCGTTTCTCCATGAGCAATTGCCGAAATGAAGCAGGCGCACAACAGAAGCAGTTCTTTGATGCTCATTTTCGATTTCATAATTACCATTGGATGCGTTTCAAAATATCTGCCGGAAGGTAGAACGTGCTGTTTTTATCCATGTAAACAGCGACCGATCCCATATCTAACGGGCGGTGATTCAGGTATGCCACAGAACCAAACGCCGGTACGGTCAACGTGTCCTGTCCCCTGGAGACGGTCAGTATGGGAAATTTGTCGTTGGCGCTCACCGTGTACGGATAGTCTGCGCACACTTCAGTGTGTTTGGCAAAAATTTTCCGTGTCAATTCCGGCAAAGAAATGTCCAGCCCCATGACTTTACACAGGTATTCGTTGATTTCAACATTGGTGTGCATGCCCAAAGGAATATCTCCATAAGGGTGGTAAGCCGCCAAAAACACTTCTTCGGCAGTATGTTGACCGGATGTAAACCCGAAACAGGTTCTACTGTTCATGATTTGGATGATGCTGTATTGCATGTTTTGGTTGTTGCCTGTTCCGGTGTAATCGCCCATCGTGTAATCTTTCGAATGAATGATACTCAATATTTCATCATCTGTAACGTTTATGCCCGCATATTGTTCAAACACCGCTTTGATTTGCTCTGGAGGCGTTTCTTTCAGGATGGCTTCCATGCCGGCAGCGGTCTTTTTGTACCCTGCCACAACGCCGAACAAGTCGGCAAGGCTTGACGAAGGGGAGCCACATCCTCTGCGCCCTGTCGTAAAACCGCTGTTGCCGTGGTCGGGAAGGATAATGACAGCCGTTTCCCTGTTGTTGTGCGCAAATTCCATCACCGCTCCTACCGCCTTGTCGAAAGCAAGAAACTCGGTGATGCAGGCGACCGCATCATTGTCGTGGGCTGCATAGTCTACGTGACTGCCTTCCACCATCAGGAAAAAGCCGTTCGGATTTTTGGACAGCCGCGTGAGCGCTTTCCGTGTCATTTCCTCCAGCGAAGGAATTTTTGAGGTGTCTCTGTCCAAATCGTAGGGATGTCCCGTCTTTTCAAACAATGCCCACATTTTGCCGTCTGCGCTGTGATTGCGGAAAGATTCCCTGTCGTTTTGCAAAAGCGTTGTGCCGTCTGTTTTGAAAAAGTCGGCAATTTCCGGCGTAACAAAGTTATTGCCGCCTCCGAACATCACATCCAGCCGGTTATGAGCCATTTGCGATGCAATGTACGGATAGTTGTTTCTGTCGTAATAATGTGCGGAACAGTCAGCCGGTGTGGCATGTGGAAATTCGCAGGTCACCACAAGTCCGGTCGATTTTTTTTGTACAATTCGCGCCGCTTCCAGCACGGTTGCCAATGGCTGGTATGCCATGAAAGGGTCAAGCGGGATGAGGTCGTTGAGTGAATCGACGGGCGAACCGGTAGCCACGTAGCCTTTACGCATGGGGATACCCGTCATATAGCATGACGTTGTGGGCGCAGAATCACCTATCGGGGCGTTGGAACAAAAGGTGGACACTGTGCCGCACAGGTAAGGGTCGATGTTCAGGCGATCGCCCTGCCCGAGATATTTCATATACCAGCGTGCGGCAGATACCACTCCTATGGACGTGCCGTCGGGAATCATCACAATCACGTTCTTTACCGGACGAACGTTTTCCTCCTTCCGTCCGGATGAACACCCGAACAGGAACAATACAACAATAACAGTACAAGCAATTTGTTTCATGTTTCTATTTTTTGCAAAAGTATATGAAAATTCCGAATTTTCAAGCGCATGTAGTAAAAATTCGGAGCAAATGCGCGAAAATTAAGAGTTGTCAGAAAATACCAAATTATCCGTTCAGGCGACAGCTGCGTTTTTGATTTTATTTCATTAGGATAAAAGCCGTGCGCACCGAACCGACAGTTTTAGAAATGAAATCCCTACTGTCCCGTATGATAATCGCTTCCAGCGGGTCGCCTTCCTTTTCACTGCACCCTTTCATTTTGTGTCCAGCAGGCGTTTCAATGATGCGATTTGTTTCGCCTGTTCTTCAAGCGCTTTGTCTTTTTCTTCAAGCGCTTTCGCCTGTTTTTCAAGCGCTTTATCCTTTTCTTCAAGCGCTTTGTCCTTCTCTTCGATAATGTGTTTCTGCTTCCTTTGCGTCTTCCCGAAAAGGGCGTCAATGGTGCGCAACGCCTCCGCTTCCTTTTCTATCTCTTCGCGCTCCTTCGGATCGGCTACCATCTCGTTCAGTACTGATGTTATGAAACGAATGTCTTCATCATCAGACCTGTATATGTACTGTTTGCTTATTTCGGTGTCTTCCCTGATGAAATGCGCCTGCTCGAAAAGACTCAACAACTCGTTCAGTTTGCTGCCGTAACGTTCGCTGGTAATCCTGCCCGCCTGTATGACATAACTGTCGTGGGTGAGCTTTTCCACAAAGGGTGACTTTACCTCCAACAGCCTGTTGTGAACCATGTCACGATAATGACGCTCCACCTTGATGCACGGACTGTCTAT
>JAISWR010000039.1 GCA_031270985.1 Bacteroidales bacterium
GCGGCAATGCCGATGATGGCCAGCCACCAGCCGATGCCCGATCCCAGCGCGAATGAGGTGGCTTCGACGATGTTGGCGTAGCCGCGTTCCTGCATGAACAGCGATGCTCCCATGATGGCGCAGTTGACGGCTATCAGCGGCAGGAAGATGCCCAGCGAGGAATAGAGCGCGGGGGCGAATTTTTCTACGATCATCTCTACCAGTTGCGTGATCGAGGCGATGACGGCAATGAAGATGATGAAACTGAGGAAGCTCAAGTCCATGTCTGCCAGCGAGGGATGCAGCCACGAGAGCGCGCCGGCTTTCAGCAGGTAGTTTTCCAGCAGAAAGTTTACCGGCACGGTGACTATCAGCACGAAAGTGACCGCCAAGCCGAGTCCCATCGAGGTTTTCACCGTTTTGGACACTGCAAGGTATGAACACATGCCGAGGAAGTAGGCGAAAATCATGTTGTCGATAAAGATCGACTTGACAAAGATGTTGAAGATGTTTTCCATTATAGATGTTTTTTATGCTTGTTCGGGAGATTTTGGTTCTGAGGGTTGTTTTGCGGGTTTTTCGGCTGTTTTTCCTTTCAGCGCGTTCGGAATGCCCGGAATGGTTTTCATGATGTCGGTGACGGGCGCGATGGAGGCCACAAGCCCCGTCAGCAGGTTGGTGAGGGTGTTGCCTTGGGCGGTGTCCATCACATTGACGTTGCCCAGCCGGATATGTTCGATAGCTTTCACCTGTTCGGCTTTCAACGCTGCTTCCGTGCGTTTGGCGCGGGCTTCTTCCGCTTCCTTACGGGCAAGTTCCTTGTTTTTTTCTATTTCCGCTTTTGCTCTTTCGCCTGCCGACAGCGCCAATCCCTGCGACTGCGCTTTGATGACTTCCAGTTCGGCATTGGACACGGTGACTTTCACGATGCCTGCCGCCGTACCCAGCGCTGCGGAAACGACGGTAAATTCCCGCATCAGCGTCAGCGTGAGCGATAAACCAACACAGAAATGGATCAGCCCTTTGAACGATACGATGTCGCCCATGAGAAACCCGTCGGCGTGCACATCGAGATCCATGTCGCCGAAAAACAGCGACACGACCAGCATCAGCAGGAATACCGCCGATGATGCAACTAAAACGATTTCATACCATGCCATTGCATAAAGCGTTAATTTTTTTTTGCAAATATAAGGGTTTTTTTAAAAATAATAAAAAATGCAAGTTTGGGTTCAACGATTTTGACGCTCAGATTTTGCGCACGACGACAGATCGCGATTTGTCGTCGTCAAAACAGGCACGGCGGTTTCACGCCTTTTTTTCCACCGACTTGTAAAAATTGTGATTGGATTTGATGAGTCCATACGCCGACAACACCAAATTTTTTGTTTCGGTAAGTATTTTCAGGTAGAGTACGCTGTTGCGCGTGGACACCGTTTGTTTTTTGATGCGTTTCAACTGTCTCTTTTGCAGTTCGTCCAGCAATTCCAGCACATCACCCTTTTTCCGGTTTGCATCTTCCTTGTCGTCGTAACGCCTGTTTCTCAGGATATGCAACGTCATATTGAAAAAGATGGTCATTTCGTCGTTCAGTTCCGTCAGTTCTTTGGACTGCCCTGTGGTAAACGGGGAATGGTTGTTGTTCAGGTACTCGAATGCGGGTTGCTGGATGAAGAAAATGCTGTTGGATATGTCGCGCACTGCATCTACCACTTCCACGTAGAACTGGCTGGATTCCACAGCGTCGCCCTGCAATTTGACAATTACTTTGTAAATGTTGCTTTTCAAACCCTTGCACCGGTCGTTCAACGCTCTCACGTCGTCGCCGATGTTTTTCAAACCCTTGCGTTTGCCGTCGAGAAATTCGCTGACGGCATGAAAATATAATTTGGAAGCATCCGCGATCACCGAGACGATTTGTTCGTTACAGGATTCAAATACTCTCACGGGCGTAACGGTTTTTGCCTGTAGTAAATCCATATCTTTCCTGCGTTTTATTTCTTTTTCGCGTTCTGTTTTTTCGGAAAGGAATAACGATTTGAACATGAATACCAGCAGTGCTACCGTGCAGATGGCGAATGCCACCCATTTTCCCCATATCAGGAAAAGCGTGATCAGGCCTGCAAGAGTGAGTGCCGAGATGGCTGTAATAAACCAACCGCTGATGACCGTAATGACGCCCGTAATGCGATATACCGCCGATTCTCTGTCCCATGCGCGGTCGGACAGTGAAGTTCCCATTGCCACCATGAAAGTGACATACGTGGTGGAAAGCGGAAGTTTCAGCGAGGTAGCGGAAGCAATCAGGATGCTGGCGACCACCAGATTCACCGATGCTCTGATTTGGTCGAAAGCAACGTCTTCGGCGTTTTCTTCCTTTCGGAAACGGCGGTCGATACCTCTCTGCCATCGCAACGGTATGACGCGGTTAAGCGCCGTAGAAATGTTCAATGTTCCGCGCACCAAAGCACGGGCGGCAAGCGTAGAGTCGAACTGCTCTTCTTCCGTACGTTGGCTGCTCAAATTGACAGTGGTGTCTATCACTTTCCGTGCCCGTCGCGAAAACGCCAACGTGACCGCCATGATCAGTCCTGCCACCATCAGGAATATTGTGGGCGTTCCCACGGGTTCTTTCAATGAATTCATCACCAGACTGGAGTCGGCAACGCCGGAAGCCATATAGGTTTTGAAAGATTCCAGTCCTGCCAGCGGCACGCCGATGAAGTTCACAAGGTCGTTGCTCGCAAAAGCCATTGCCAGGGCGAACGTCCCGACAAGAATAATGATTTTCAGCACATTCACCCTGAACATCCACATCAGGATTTGCAGCAATACTGTCCAGCCTGCAAAATTAATCAGCAGCAGGGAGATGCTATGCGCCGTAATCCATTCCAGATATTCCGGTTTCATGAATGATGCGCCTTTTGCGCCTTTCATCAGCATGAAATACACGATGGAGGTGATGGCGACGCCGCCGAATATGGATCCGAAATAGCGGTAAGTGCGTTGATAGCGGAACGTGAAAATCAGTCTTGAAATATACTGCACTACCGCGCCCGAAACAAATGCTACCACCACCGAAATCAGTATGCCGCTGATGATTGCCAATGCTTTAGCAGTATTGATATAAGCGCCGAGATCGGCAAGACTTTCGCCGGCTTGCAAGAGTTTGTACAACGCTACAGCCAGCGAGGCGCCCAGCAACTCGAATATAATGGACACGGTGGTGGACGTGGGCAATCCCAACCCGTTGAAAACATCCAGCAGGACCACATCCGCAATCATCACCCCGACGAATATCCACATGATCTCGCTGAAATAGAATTTATCGGGGTTAAAAAGTCCGTTCCTCGCAATGTCCATCATTCCGCTGGAAAAAACTGCCCCCAGCACAATGCCCAAACAAGCCACTATGATAATAGTGCGGAACGATACTACCTTTGAACCGATAGCCGAATTGAGGAAATTGCAAGCGTCGTTGCTCACTCCCACTATCAGATCAAAAACGGCGAACAACAACAGAACGCCTACCAACATATAATACGTGTACTCCATCACTGCAATTTATGACGATGCAAATGTACGCATTTTCCTAAAGACACGCATAAATTATTGTTACATTCCTGTTAAGTTTTCGCATCGGCAACAATAATTATCACAGAATCAACATTTTATTTCAGCTTGTACACCTCTGCGGCGCCCAATAAAAAACATCCTATGCCGAAATCTTCGAAATCTGGTGTTTTGTCGTATGCCACAGGCTGGCTGTCTTTGGGTTCTTTGCCTGTGCCCTGTACCCATCCCAAAAAGCCACTGGGATGCACGGCGTCTTTAGCCAGGGCGTTCCACGCTTTCAACAGCACCGGCAAATATGTTTTTCCATCCAAAATGCCTTGATTGACGCCCCAAGCCATTCCATACACAAAAAGGGAAGTTCCGGTAGTTTCCTTTCCTCCGAAATTTGAGGGATCGTGCAGACTCGCGTTCCAAAAACCGTCTTCACGCTGGCAATCTTTCAGGGCTTTGGACATGGCGAGGAAATCGGCGAGATATTCCTCACGGTGTGCTTCATTGACGGGAATTTCGGATAGTACGCGCACCAGCGACGCATACACCCAGCCGTTGCCTCGCGACCAGTAACAGTTTTTGCCGTTAGGTTCCTTGTAGGGCGGGACAAAATTTGCATCGCGCCACCATAAGCCTTCTTTGGGGTTAAACAAGCCTTCTTTGCCGTGTTTGTTTCTGGTGAAAGCATACATCCCGTACATTTTTTCAAAATAGCGGGTATCGTTCAGCAAGACGCCAAGTTTTGCCATCACCGGCATCCCCATCTGTATGGCGTCAATCCATGACCAGTCGTTTTCCTGCGGCGTATTCACCAGCATGTCCATACACAGGCGGATGTTGCGTATCCGTTCGGGATGCGGCTCCATGCGGTAAAGGTCGATGTAGGTCTGTCCGCAGCATTGGTCGTCGGCATTTCGTGTGGTGTTGCCGTTGCGCATGCCCCATTTGTGGAACTCTGCCCAATCGACTGCGTACCGGTAATACTCCTGCCTCGGATAGATTTGGTGCAAAGCCATCAGTCCTTCGTAATACACCCCCCGCGTCCAGATATTACTCGGACGGAGCGTACCACCTACATTGGACGGCGTGGAACAGTCGTATTTCTTCATGAAATAATCGTTCACTTTCACCATTGCTTGCAATACTTCCCGACGGTTGGGCAGTTCCTGAGCCGCAACGGCGCAACATCCTGCGATAATTGCCGCAGAAAAAGCTAACTTCTTGAATATGTGATACATTTCGTTTGTTTTATAGGTTATTAATCATGTGCAAATATATACGGAAAAAATGAACTATCCAAGAAGAAAAATTTATTTTTTTGATAAAATTCGCCCACTACCGATCGGGGTGATTTTTATGTGCGGGGGATCCTCCCAACCGTCGCGTTGGACGTCTTGCGGCAGTCGGGAAATTCAGTGGAATATTATTCCGTACATACCACTCGAAATCGTACCAGTCGCGTCCTTTTACGCGATTTTTCCATTTCCGGAACAGCAAAGCGTGCATCTTTCCCGCATACAAATCGGACAGGGTGTAACAGCGCGCCATAAACGAAAACGGCAACATCAACAGTTTGTGTTCGGTAGCAAAACCCGCAGGCGGTTGAGTGTCCACTTCGATTTTGATTTTCACATTCTTTTCTGTCGAAAACCGCAAATTATAAATCTCGGTCGTATCTTTCAAAAACGCCGATTCTACATTGGTTTGCGTTTTCTTTTCCTTTCGGGTAATCGTAATTTCCCGACCAATCGCTTTAAATTCGGCAATGATTGCATCAAAATAATTTTCCAGACGGAAATTTTCGTCTGCCTGCAAGAGCGAAAAATCCATGTCTTCGGAAAACCGCTGTAAGCCGTAGAAAATCCGCAGACAAGTATCGCCATAAAACGCAGCACGGTCGAAAAAACCGGCTCTGTAAAGAGCGGCAAGCGCGATTTGCTGCATTACTTCGTGAGTTGCATTTTGCTTTTCTTCTTTCGTTGTTGGCAAATAACGCGCAACCATTTCATCAAAAACGTTATTTCCCATTTGATAACAATTTTAAAAGTTGTGATAATTCCGTTTTCTTTCTACCATATTTGATACATTCTTCGACAATATTGACATTGAACGAAGTCAATGCCGACATTTCAAATCTTAAATC
>JAISWR010000075.1 GCA_031270985.1 Bacteroidales bacterium
CACAGAGCCTGAGGTTCCCAATGAACCGTTGAACTTGTTGAAATAGTTGCGGATGTTTGCCACCGTTCTGGTGGGGTTGTCTGTCGCCGTTTCTACCATAATGGCGACGCCAAACGGGCCATAGCCTTCATAAACAATCTCTTTATAATCGGCCTGGTCTTTGGATGAGGCTTTTTTAACGGCGCGTTCTACGTTTTCTTTCGGCATGTTTGCCTCTTTGCTCATTTGTACGAGCACGCGCAGGCGGGGATTGGCAGAGGGATCGGCGCCTCCCGCCTTGACGGCAATAGTGATTTCCTTACCCAGTTTGGTAAATGTTTTTGCCATGTTGCCCCATCGTTTCAACTTGCGGGCTTTACGGTATTCAAACGCTCTTCCCATCGGAATGGACGGTTTTTAGGATAATCTATGATACGCTCCGGTCTTCTTTGATTAGTCGCCAAATAAAGCGACGATATTGCCACAACAATGCACAGAACAGACCGACAAATGCGGCAATTATACCAAAGATAAGCACCAACTGCGTAACCGGACGGTCTTCAACCGACAACGCCATGAAATCCTGTATGATGGTGATCGGTTCTTTAAACAACTCAATGTCCCGTTCTATGGATTGCTGCTGGTCGTACAGTTTCAGTTGGTCGTTGTAGAAAAGTTTGATTTCCGGCGAACTCATCATCAGCATGTCCCTGACGGATCTGGACGAATTGCTCAATGTGAACTGGTAACGTTGCAGACTGTCAATCATGAGCCTTTCCCGTTCCAGTTCCACAATGTATTCCTTTTTCTGTTTGATCCTGATGTTGTGCAGTTCTCTGATATACGTGTTGCTGTTGAGATATTGCAGTATGCCTTTGCGCAATATAGGAAATATGTCTTCATTATATATGGATACTTTGAGATATATGTAGGACGGAATCCTTCTCATGAGGGTATCTGCGTTTGATTTGGGGGCGTATATGCCCTTGTAATCCACAAAATCCATCACATCGTCGTTGTTGACATCAATACCGTAGAAAGCTTTGATAGAATGCACCTCCTTTGCTTCGGCTTCCGTGATGCCCAGATGCCTTGCTAAGATATCGGGTTTGTTTTTCAGTACACTCAGTTTGTTTACATGGTCAATCATGATGTCATTGTTGATATTGCCCGTATTGGCTACCAAAACAGAGGAATAGTACGATTGGGTAACGGAATGCCAAAAAAATCCAAATACCATGCCGATAACGGCAAATATGGCAATCCACAGCGATTTGCGGATCAAAAAAATAAGAACGGATACCAACAAATTTTTGATTCCCGTCAAAAAAGATTTAAATGCATACCATAACTTCGAGCAAAATTCAAAAATGTCAATTTCGTCCGAATGGTTATTCTTTTGCTGAATATCAGTATTTTCCATTGTGTTTTATCATTATTTCAGAAATGCCAAAATTAGAAAATATTTTTCATCAATCATAATTTTTTTGCAAAAAACACTACTTATTCCATTATTTTTATATTTTTGCCGGAGAAAATCATTCAAAAACAGTTATAAATGAAACCAATTGTATTGTTGCTGTGTGCGCAGATATTCTGCGGTGCGGTTGTTGCTCAGAAATTTTCCGAAATTCCCGTGTGGAGTGGCGGGGCGCCCGAAAGTAACGGCATCACCGATCCTGAGGTGACCGAAAACGACCGTTGCATGAACATATCAGAAGCCGTGATGTACGTGTATCTTCCCGAAAAACAGAAAAATACGGGCGCTGCCGTGATTATTTGTCCGGGAGGAGGCTATGCGCGGGAATCCATCGTCCACGAAGGGCACGATTTTGCCAAATGGCTGATAGAGAGAGGCGTTGCGGGCATCGTACTGAAATACCGCTTGCCCAACCAGCATCATGCCATACCGTTGAGCGATGCACAAAGAGCGATACGGATCGTGCGCAGCCGTGCCGGCGAATGGGATGTTAATCCGTCCAAAATAGGGATTGCCGGATTCTCTGCCGGCGGACATCTGGCGGCAACTGCCGGGACGCATTTCGATACGGGCAATACATCAGCTGCCGACCCGCTTGAACGCCTCAGTTCACGTCCGGATTTTCTCGTATTGTTTTATCCTGTCGTCACCATGAAAGAGGAATTTACCCACATGGGGTCGCGCACATTCCTGATAGGACAAGGCTATAAACCCGACCTTGTGCGGCTGTACTCCAACGAAGATCAGGTGACGCCGCAAACGCCGCCCGTGTTCATCGTGCTGAGCGATGACGACAGAGCAGTGTTGCCGCGCAACAGCATTGAGTTTTATACGGCGTTGAAAGAATACGGCGTGCCTGCATCCTTGCACATAATCCCGTTCGGCGGACACGGCTGGGGCACCAACCCCTCCCACCGCTGCTTCAAGGAATGGAGTGTGCCGCTGGAATCATGGCTGACGGGGATGATAACGAAATAAACTGCCGAAAATCCGTCATGAAAAAGAGAAATATCCGGCAATTCGGAATATTGACAGGGGGAATTGTGTGTTTGGCATTACTCTCGTCGCAATATCTTTTCCGGATTGACCTTACCGCAGAAAAACGTTATACCTTGTCGGTAGAAACCAGACAACTTTTGCGTGATTTGGACGCATCTGTCCATCTGAATATCTATCTGGACGGCGACCTGCCTGCCGGATTCCGCAAACTGCGCAACGGTATCCGGGAAATGCTGGATGATTTCAAAAGTTACGCGGGAAAACGCCTTACGTACAGTTTTATCGACCCAGCCGAAATTTCCGGCAGGAAAGAACGCGAACAGTTCTATACAGATCTGGAGGAAATGGGGTTACACAAAATCAATGTCAACAAAACGAACAAAGACGGCAGTTTGTCACAGCAAATTCTGTTTCCGGGTGCTGTGGCGATATACAAAGGACGCGCGCTGGCAATTAATTTTTTGAACAACAATCGTGTACAGTCTTCCGAAACGGTACTCAATGCATCAATGGAAGGGCTGGAATACGAGTTGATAAAGACCATCCAAGCGTTAAGACCGGACAGTATAGGAAAAGTGGCTTTTGTGGTGGGACACGGTGAACCGGAACAGGCGGAGACCTACGACCTGGGCATGGAATACGCAAATTATTACGACGTGGACGTGAAAACCATCAACGGGCAGCCCGAAGCACTGGATCAATACAAAGCCGTGATTATCGCCGCACCGAAAAAGCCTTTTGACGAAAAGGACAAATTTGCGATAGACCGGTATATCATGCGCGGGGGAAAGGTTATTTGGCTGATCGACGCTGTGAATGTCCATGCGGACAGCCTTGCTTCGACGGGATATACTTTTGCGCTGGCGACACATCTCAACCTTGAAGACCAACTGTTCACATACGGCGTTCGCATTAATCCCAACTTATTGCAAGACATTGAGAACAACCCCATTTTTGTGACCGCTACAGACGGTTCGTCAAAACCCGTGCCAGCGCCGTGGCTGTATCATCCGCTGGTAACGCCGTCGCCGTCGCATGTCGTCACCCGTTACCTGAATCCCGTGTGGCTGCGCTACGCCAGCGACATTGATACCGTAGGTTCGGGCAGCAACATACGGAAAACAGCGCTGTTACATTCCTCGCGCTATTCGCGGCTCATAGGAGTCCCCACCATGATAGAACTGAATGAGGTAAGCCGTATGCCCGACCGGCAAGTTTTCAACCAATCCTATCGGATCACCGCCGTTTTACTGGAAGGAAAATTCCCGTCGGTGTTCCGCAGCAGGAATGTGAAAACCCTCTTGCCGCAATGGAACGGACAGCAAGCAACGGAAAGCGTCGCCACGAAAATGATAGTGGTGTCGGACGGCGATATTGCCCGCAACGACGTGCGCCACACCATGCAGGGAACCGTTCCCGCAAATCCGCTCGGATACGACCGTTACAGCGGACAGACCTTTGGCAACAAGGACTTTCTGGTGAACGCGCTCAACTATCTGACCGACGATGCGGGATTGATGCGGTTACGCAACCGCGAATTTCAACTGCGTTTGCTGGACAGGCAAAAAGTGAACGGCGGACTGTTGGGGCTGCAATTGCTCAACGTGGTATTGCCCATATTGCTGTGGATAGCGGGAGGTGTAGCATATCATCTGTGGCGGCGGCGAAAATACGGACGCTCCGCTTTTGTGTAACTACAGCGGACACATCTCCGATGACAATCATTGCTCCACCCTGTTTTCAATTTTCAATTTTCAATTGATTTAACGTACCTTTGCGCCGTCAATTAAAAACATCAAATGGAACAACAAAATATTGTATTGAGTGGGGTACGTCCTACGGGAGACTTGCATTTGGGAAATTATTTCGGCGCTTTGCGCAATTTTGTGCGGCTTCAGGATACGCATGTGTGTTATTTTTTTATTGCGGATTTACATTCGCTAACAACGCATCCGGCGCCGGAAGACTTGAACCGTAACGTTCGCCATGTGATGGCGTTGTATCTTGCCGCCGGTATTGATCCTGAAAAAAGTACGCTGTACATCCAGAGCGATGTTCCGGAAATCAGCGAACTCTACCTGCTGCTCAACATGATTGCATACGTGGGCGAAGTGGAGCGCACCACCACGTTCAAAGACAAAGTTCGCCTGCATCCGGGCAACATCAACATCGGGCTGTTGAGTTATCCCGTGCTGATGGCGTCGGATATCCTGATACACCGTTCCCACAAGGTACCCGTGGGGAAGGATCAGGAGCAGCATCTGGAACTTGCACGGGTATATGCACGGCGCTTCAACAACACTTACAAATGTACGGTGTTTCCCGAACCGGAAGCGTTTAACTTCGATACCACTCTGGTGAAAGTTCCCGGACTTAACGGTACGGGGAAAATGAGTAAATCGGAGGGTAACGGTATTTTTTTGACCGATTCGCCGGAAGAAATCCTCAAAAAGGTGATGAAAGCCGTCACCGACAAGGGGCCTGTGGAATGTAACCAAACGCCTCCCGAACCCATACAGAATTTGTTTGCCATCATGAAATTAGTTTCTGCGCCCGATACGTTGGCATATTTTAAGGGACAATACGCACAATGTGCCATTCGCTATGGCGATCTGAAAAAACAGTTGGCAGAAGACATTAACCTGTTCATTGCCCCCATACGCGAACGATTCGACGATATTTTCCGCAACGATGACCTGTTGCGCAAAGTAGCCGCCACCGGACGCGACAAAGCCAGAGCCAGTGCGTCGGCCACCCTCAGAGAAGTCCGCAAAGCAATAGGATTGACCGTATAGGCATACACCCTTTACGGATTTATTTCAAATCCACATGAACGGAAAAATGGTTGGATGCGCCTGCAACATGCCATTTTGAGCGGGCATAATCCACATGAAAACGCGATACCCGCACGCCGACGCCCATTGAAAATCCAGCCAATCCTGCATGTGACGCAAGTTTCATCTCCTGACGACGGTGATAGTTGTATCCGCCCCGTAGCGTCAAACCGCGAAAGGGCGTACACTCCACACCTACAACGATATGCCGCATGGCTTCGTCTGCAACCAAGCCAACGCCACGTCTCGCACTTTCTTCCACTGCCGGATCGTCATAGCCCAACCGCAACCGTTCCAGATGCTGCAATACCACAGAAAACCGGAAAGGCGCATTTTGCAATTGCTGCGAAACGCCCAACTGCACTTCAAAAGGAACAGCCTCCCGACCACTCTGTGCATATGTGGTCATTTGCCCACCCATATTCCTTATTACCAGCGCTATTTCCGTCAATTTGTCGGGATGACGGTAGATCATGCCCACATCGGCAAGCAACCCGTATGACGAATAGCGTTCAAACACAGACAGTAAAGGTTTTAGATTGACGCCTACCGCAAAAGTGCTGTCCCGCCATGACAAACGACGGGCGTACGTGAGATTGAAAGCATATTCGGCGGCGGTGAACGAACCTGTGATGTTGCCCGTCATGTCGGCTTCCGTGAACCTGCCGTAATTGACATAATGGATGCCGATCGCGAAATTGCCGGCATTTTGGTACGAACGTGCGTATGCCGCATATCCGAAACGGATATCTGCCATGAAATGTACATAATTGAGCGACAGCGTATTGTCCGAAATACTGTCCAATAACGCGGGATTGTAAAAAGCCAGCGCAGGATCACTGTCGGAAACCGCATTCACCTTTCCGCCCAAAGCTGCTACCATCGGCGAAGGCGTCAAGTCAAGAAAACCGTAAACGGACGTTCCCCCTATCTGCGCCTGCAATACTTGTGCATACGCTCCGGCATACAAGACAACAAACAAAACAAACCTGATGCGTGACATTGATTTTTGATGAAATTCCGTACAAATGTAGTGTTTTTTTGTGACTTGGATATTTTGGGATAATACAGTTAAATTTTCATATATTTGCACCGATAATGATTAAAGACACATGAGTATTACCATAGACGAAGTAACCGTTGCGTTGCAACATGTGGTGCATCCCGCTACGGGCAAAGATATTGTGGCGTCGGGAATGGTAGAAGACCTCCGGGCGGAAGGCATGGAGGTGCATTTTACATTGTTTTTTGCAAAAGCCGGCGATCCGTTGAAGGAATCCATAACCGTCGCATGTGAGAAGGCATTGCGATATTATGTGCATCCCCGCGTACAGGTGTACATCAACGTCAGGCAGCCCGAACGGCACACGGCAGATGCATCCGTCAAGTCACTCCCTCGCGCAAAGTACATCGTTGCGGTGGCTTCGGGCAAAGGAGGAGTAGGCAAATCCACCGTTGCGGCGAATCTTGCCGTCGCTCTTGCTCGCGAGGGCTACAACGTGTGCCTGTTGGACGCCGACATTTACGGACCTTCGGCGCCAAAAATGTTGGGAGTGGAAGGCATTACGCCGGAAGTGCGGATAACGGACGGCGGCGAATACATCGTTCCTGTAGAACGGTATGGAGTACGCATGTTGTCTGTCGGCTTTTTTGTGCATCCGGAAGAAGCAGTCATCTGGCGCGGTCCTATGGCTGCCAACGCACTCCGGCAATTGCTGCATCAGGGCGACTGGGGCGATCACGACTACCTGCTGATAGACCTTCCTCCCGGCACCGGCGACATACCATTGACCGTTGTCCAGGAACTGCCCGTAACGGGTGCGGTGATTGTCAGCACGCCACAGCAAGTGGCGCTGGCGGATGTGACCAAAAGCATCACGATGTTCCGCAACGACAAGGTGAACGTTCCGGTACTCGGATTGGTGGAAAACATGGCTTGGTTTACCCCTGCCGAACTGCCCGATAACCGCTATTATCTGTTTGGCAAGGACGGCTGTAAAAATCTGGCGGAACGGGAACATCTCCCTTTGTTGGGACAGATACCGATCGTGCAAAGCATTTGCGACAGCGGCGACAATGGCCAACCCGTTGCGGCGGAAGACACTCCGGCGGCGCAACCGTTTCTGGAATTGTCCCGCAACGTCGTTGCCGCCATTCACCAACTGAAAAATATCCGATCGTGAGGGAAAAAATCTGTTTCATCATCAATCCCGTGTCGGGAACGCGCCGCAAAGACGCTATTCCGGAACTCATCCGCCGCTATGTGGACAGCAACCGTTTCCTGACTGAGATTGTTTTTACGGAAAGGTGTGGACATGCTTGCGAACTCGCGCGACAACAGACCGTTGCCGGAACGCCGTACATTGTGGCGGTAGGCGGCGACGGTACGGTCAACGAAATTGCCTCCGCGTTGCGCGACAGCCGATCGGCAATGGGCATCGTTCCATGCGGATCGGGCAACGGGCTGGCGCGGCATCTACACCTTCCGCTGACGCCTGCCCACGCATTGAATGTCATCAACCATTCCCGTGTGCAACCCGTTGATTACGGTTTGGCAAACGGAATACCTTTTTTCTGTACGCTGGGTACGGGATTCGACGCCCGTGTGAGCGACCTTTTCGCTCGTGCCGGAAAACGCGGCGTCAGAAAATACATCTCTATCATCGCAAGAGAATTTATCCGCTATCGCGCGCAAAACTACCGACTGACGGTTGACGGCAGGACAGTCGACGTCAAAGCCATGCTGGTGACTGTCGCCAATGCTTCCCAATACGGAAACAACGGATACATATCACCGCTTGCCGACATTGCCGACGGCAAACTGGACGTATGCGTTCTGCGCCCTTTCCCGAAAATTCTCGCGCCCGAACTGGCTTTACGGCTGGTGGGAAAAACGATACATAAAAGCCTGTATTATCAATCATTTCAGGGCGCTTCCATCACTATTGACAGAGAAAGCGCCGCGTCTGTCCATTTAGATGGAGAACCTTTCAAAATGGGAGAAACGCTGGACATCCACATTGTGCATCACGGATTGAAAGTCCTTGTCGCAAAACAGCCCTGACCGACATTTTGACACCGGAAAAATCCGACAGTTTTGCGATGGTTTCAGTCCAAAGCGGGCTTATTCGCGCACAATCGCGCGACATTGATTCCTGACTTCGACAATGCGTCACCCTAAAAATTATTCCAAAAATTTTGGTCAAACAACTGAGCAATTGATTTATGTTTTTGGGTAATAATCATAGTTTTTGTTAGTGTTTCGCCACTGAC
>JAISWR010000030.1 GCA_031270985.1 Bacteroidales bacterium
TGCGCAATCAGGTGGATATTGCCTGAACACCGGCGATTTATCGCACGGCACACATACGTTGCCGTATATTATTAGCGAACGCCTTTCCAAATTCGGTTTTAACAACATAACCTTAAAAACCGTTCCACGGACAGGACGCATGCCACGCATACAAACAATGGCAGGCGCTTAAACCCCAACCCGACCCCGAACCCGACCTTGATATACCGTTTTGACAAAGCACAGGCTGCATTATAATTCGCTTGTGTTTGAAAGGGCGTTTATTTTATCCTGCCATTCCTTATATCTGTCAAAAAAATATTGGCGTCTCTCATCGCTTTTACTTGCCCTCATATTTTCAAATTCTTCGCTGGCATACGCACGCAATGCGTCAATATCGGTCTCTACCCTGCTTTTTTTCAATTTACCCTGTTCCTTTTCATTGCTGCCGTCCATTCTCATCAACCTCTTTTACTTTGTTCAAAATACCATACTTCTCAAATAATTGCAATATATTGTCATTGTTATTGTTGTTTATTACCGCATCATCGCTGCCCTGTAATGTATGGTTCAAAAATCCGCCTGCTGTTTCAGGTATGCCAATGCGGGCTTCAGTTCTTCCTGCATGTTTTTCCACTTGCATTCCACAGACACGCAACCGCTATACCCGATTTCCCTCAGCGCTTTGAAGTAGGGTATAAAATCGTCGCCTTTCACGCCGGGCGCCGACCGTTCTTCCTTTTCGGCAATGTGGCAATGCTGGATGTAAGCCCCATATTTCACGATTTCCGAAGCGGGTTCGTTTTCGCGCAACATGTGATAAATATCACACACCATCTTGAAGTTCGGGTGATTCACCGCCTCCACAATCTGTGCGCCTTCGGCTAAGGAGTTGATAAAGTTGGTTTCGTTACTGTTCAGTGGTTCTATGAGCACCGTGATGCCGTAACGTTCTGCCGACAGGGCAAGTTGTTTGCAGAAGGTAACGAACTGCGCTGTTGCCTCTTGCTTGTCAAAACCTTCGGGAACTTTGCGTGCGCCGCCGCTACCGAACACGATACGGGGGATGCCTGCCGCCTGCGCACGGCGAAAAGCAGAATCAGCCCACGCCAGCGCCTCCGGATGTTTCGTTTCGCTGCCTGTGATTTTCAACGAGGCGGGAAAAAAATTGACGCAGGATACGATTTTGGCGTTTTGGGCGTTAATTTCATCCAGATGTTCCCGAAACTCCGCATCACTTTTGTCGGGCATCAGATAAGACACATAGGTTTCAATATAGTCGTATCCGGCTTCCGCAACAGAGGCATAATCTGCCATGCCGGCACATACGGCAAATGTCGGCAATTGCGCCTGATGTCTGCACGCTGCCGCCATGCAGGCAATACATATTATAATAGGTATTTTCATAAATTATCCGTTTTTACGTGTGTCAATCAATATTCGGTAATAAATAACAGAACCGCCACAAAGATAATCATTTTTTTTGAGATGGCATTTTTTTTGCGCCGAATCGGACAGACGCATTGTATGTTTGCAGGAATTTCCAACCGGCGTTACATGTCACTGCGTTTTTTCATAATATTTTTCCTCCATTTGCAGAAATATGATTTATTTCACGTAAATTTGCCCCGCTCAACCGAAAATTTTTGAACATATAATGGACTTTAAAAGAATCAACAGTATTACGGGTTGGCTGGTGTTTATCATCGCATCCGCCACCTATTTGATGACCATAGAACCGACGGCAAGTTTTTGGGATTGCGGCGAATTTATTTCTACCGCGTACAAGCTGGAAGTGGGACATCCGCCGGGAGCGCCGTTTTTCATGCTGGTAGCGCGACTTTTCACCCTGTTGGCGGGCAGTAATGTGGAATTGGTAGCAAAAATGGTCAACAGTTTTTCGGCATTGTGCAGCGGCTTCACCATCTTGTTGCTGTTTTGGAGCATCACCCATCTGGGGCGAAAACTCACCGGCAAGTCTATCGGGGAACTTTCCGCGACGCAAACCGTTTCCATCATTGGTTCGGGCGTGGTGGGCGCACTGGCATACACGTTTTCCGATACTTTTTGGTTTTCAGCCGTTGAGGGTGAAGTCTATGCGTTTTCTTCCCTGTTCACGGCGCTTGTTTTCTGGGCAATTCTCCGCTGGGAAGACGAGGCTGACGCCCGTTACGCCAACCGCTGGTTAGTGTTGATTGCTTATTTGATGGGGCTTTCCATCGGTGTGCATTTGCTGAACTTGCTGGCTATTCCGGCTATTGGGCTGGTGATTTACCACCGCAAATACAAGGTTACGCCCAAAGGCACTATTCTCGCCCTGCTGGCTTCCGCAGTTGTGTTGCTGGTCATCCTTTACGGCATCGTGCCGGGTGTGGTGCAGATAGCGGTGTGGTTTGAACTGTTGCTGGTAAAAAACTTGCATTTCCCCATGAACACGGGTATTATCGTTTATGCCATACTGTTAGTAGGCGGCTTTATTTTTGGGTTGCATTATTCGCTTAAGAAAAATCGATTTGTCTTAAACAGTGCATTGCTGTTCGCGGTGGTCATCATCATCGGCTACAGTTCGTATGCCGCCCTGATCATCCGTTCGAGCGTGGATCCGCCTATGGATCAGAACAATCCGCAGAATCTGTTCAACCTGCAATATTACCTCAATCGCGAACAGTACGGCGACCGTCCGTTGGTGATGGGGCCTTATTTTAACTCGCCTCCGATAGCCATCAAGGATGTAAAAACGTTATACGCCAAGCGAAACAATCAATATGTGGAAACCGGCAAAAAACAGGATTATGTGTACAGGAATGGGACAACCACTGTGTTTCCGCGCATGTACAGTCGGGAACAAGCACATGTCGACGCCTACAAAAGATGGGCAAATATACCCGCTACACAGGGTGACAATAAAATCCCTTCGTTCGGGCAAAATCTCCGCTTTTTCTTCTCCTATCAAGTAGGATGGATGTATTTCCGGTATTTCTTTTGGAACTTCATAGGACGGCAAAACGACATACAGGGGCACGGCGGACCGTTGCAAGGCAACTGGATTTCAGGCATTACCGGCTGGGACGAAGCTCGGTTGGGACCTCAGGATTTGCCGGAAACGCTGCACAACAAGGGACGAAATGTCTATTACTGCCTGCCGTTCCTGTTAGGGTTTATCGGTCTGCTCTATCAATATCGTCGTGATCGCAAGAATTTTCTGGTCACCCTGATGCTGTTTTTCATGACGGGCATCGCCATCGTGATTTACCTGAATCAAACGCCTTACCAGCCTCGAGAGCGGGATTACGCATACGCGGGATCGTTCTATGCCTTTGCGATATGGATAGGGCTGGGCGTGATGGCGATGATTGAGTCGCTTCCGTCAAAGATGCGAAACGTCGCTCTTGCGGTTGCCACCAGCCTCGTCCTGCTGGTGCTTGTGCCGGGCATCATGGCGCAGCAAAATTGGGACGATCATGATCGTTCGGGACGATACACCGCACGCGACTTCGCTCACAACTATCTGGTTTCGTGCGACCCCAATTCCATCATTTTTACCAACGGCGACAACGATACTTTCCCGCTCTGGTATGCACAGGAAGTGGAAGGTATAGGCGACAGCATCCGCGTGGTCAATCTCAGTTATCTGGCTGCCGATTGGTACATTGACCAAATGACACGGAAAGCGTATGGTTCCAAATCGTTGCCGATTTCACTCAAACCGGAACAATACATGAGCGGTACACGTGATTATCTGTATATCAGCGATTTGTTCAACGGACAACCCATAGAATTGAAAGAAGCCATGGACTTCGTGGGCGACGATAACATCCGTACCAAAGTGGTGCAAACGCAAGACGGCTTGCTTTGGACAGGTAAGATCAACGAGATCAATAAAATATATCTCGATCAGGCAATAGATTTTTTACCTTCCAAAAATCTGAAAATAACCGTGGACAAGCAAAAAGTGCTGCGCAACGGAACCGTTGCCCTGAAAGATTCCGCACTGATTGTCCCCGAAATACGGTGGAACATCAGCGGTGAAAAAGGAGGCGGCGAGGAGCGAATTTACAAAAACTCAATGATGGTGCTGGACATTCTTGCCAACAACAATTGGGAACGTCCCGTATATTTCGCCATCACTGTATCGCCGGAAAATTTCCTGAACCTTTCGGACTATTTTCAAATGGACGGGTTGGCATACCGCTTCGTTCCTATCAAAACGCCGAATACTTACGGTGAAATGGGACACGTTGACGCGGACAAACTGTACGACAAGATGATAAATCACTTTCGTTGGGGCAACATCAGTGATTCCTCCGTATATCTGGACGAAACCAACCTGCGCCTGCTGGCGCGTTTCCGCAGCAATTTCGCCAGACTTGCGAGGAATTTGAATGAACAGGGTAAAATAGATTCCGCCATGTTTGTCTTAAATAAGGCTTTTGAAGTGATACCCACTTACCAGTTACCGCTTAATTATGCGGACATAGAATTTGTGCAACAGTATTATCTTGCCGGCGCTACGGAAGAAGGGAATCAATTGGCAAAAAAGTTATTTGACGTAACATGCGCCGAGTTGAAATATTATCTGAGTTTCCCGAAAGAATTTAAGAACGACAGAGATTTGGACAACGAACAGCGTTTCCGTGTGTCCACCATCAGCATGCTCCAGCAATTTGCAGACGGGTATAACCAGACCGAAATGGCGGAAGAATTTACGCAGAAATTGCACGAATTATTTCCTCAAATACAGTAAGGGCAACTGTCGCTCCATATCCGATGGAGCGTGTCTTTATTGTTGTCTTTCCAACCGGTGCTGTATTTCTTCGCCGACTTGTTTCTCTCCGAAAGCGTCGGCGATGCGGATAATTTCACCCAACAACGCCTCGTTCATTTCCGCTTCGCGGCTCACAGTTGTGAAAAATTCCGGCGACAGGGAATAGAAATAGTGCAATTCATCCATGCAGCGGTTGGCAAAAGCTGTAAGCAGTCGGTTGGCTTTTTCCGTTTGACCGGAAAAATACAGTGCTTCCGCCTGCAATAACGAATAATAATCGTACGGCAATCGTTCGCCGGAAAACAGATCCGATGCACGGTCGAGCACACGGACGGCAAGTTCCGGCTTATTTTCCTCCACCAGTTGCATCGCCAGCCTGGTGTACAGGTGACGGGTGCGGATAATGTTCATGGTGCGGATGCTTTGATTGTCTGTCCAGATGTTGGGCTGTTCAAAGCGTCCCCACCGGAAATCGTGCATCAGGCGATGGTAGAGTATTTCCGTGTCTATGCGTCCTGTGTTGAGCCTATCGCTGCTTGTGGTTTTCAACGGCACTAACCGGTAAGCCGTACCGTCCAATTGCAAATAGTCGTCCAGCCCCACTGTGCCGCTGTGGTTACATGCCGTCCAGTAAACGGGACGTTCCCATTTATTGGCGGCAAGTATTTCGAGCACTACCCACTGGTCTTTGGTCATTGCCTGTGCATTGATGCGAAAATGCAGTTTTTCGGGTATTTCTCCGGCAAGTTCCTTCCGTACTGTACCGTTGTTCACCACTTTCTGTTTGTCCACGTTCAGTGAGAAATTTTTTGCCGGAATGTAAGCCAGCGACACTCCGGGTTCGGGTTGGATTTTGGTGGCAGGGTCGTCACTGTTGATGAAATCCAGCGCCTGCCGCAAGTCAACGGTATCTTGGTTGTGTTCCAACAGGTAAACGAAATCGCGACGTCCCGTAAGGTATTTTTCTTCGGGAAGGGCGATCGGAAGCGGCGGGGAGTCGTAGGCGGCGCATTTCATTCCGCTGATGTACCAGTCGGCGTGCAGCAGCATCAGGTTCACCACCCGCACGTCGGTACGGATGCCTTCCACTTCCTGCAGATACCACAAGGGAAACGTGTCATTGTCGCCAATAGTGAACAGAATGGCGTCAGGAGCGCAGGAATTGAGGTAATTGTAAGCAATGTCGCGTGCGGTATAGCTTCCTGAGCGGTCGTGGTCGCGGTAGTTTTGCTGTGCCATAATTGCGGGAACGGAAGCGGACAGCAAGCCGGCAGCGACAATTGCTGCGGCGGCAGGTATTTTCCGGCGCATCGCATCAAATATTGCGGCAACGCCTAAGCCTATCCATATTGCGTATGCATAAAACGATCCTGCGTATGCATAATCCCGTTCGCGTGGCTGCAGTGGCGTCTGGTTGAGGTACACCACAATGGCGATGCCGGTCATGACGAAGAAAGTCATCACCACAAGGAAATACCGTGTATCGCGCCTAAGATGCCACAACATTCCAATGACACCCAACAGAAAGGGTAACATGAAATATACGTTGCGTCCGGCATCGTTTTTCATGTGGTCGGGCAAGTCTTTTTGCTGTCCGATACGGGGAGCGTCAATGAACGGGACGCCGCTCAACCAGTTACCGTACAGAATACCGCCATCTGCCTGTCTGTCGTTTTGTCTGCCTGCAAAATTCCACATGAAGTAGCGGAAATACATGTGTCCGAGTTGATAGGAAAAAAAGAAACGGAGGTTCTCGAAAAAGGCGGGTTTATACAGCAAATATTCCGTTCCGTCGTTATTCCTCATTTTGACGGGATGCCCCTTAACGCCGGCCCAATTTCTGTACACCTCCGCATGGGAAGGATCTTCGCTGTACATGCGCGGGAAAAACGTCATGAAACGGCTGTCGTATCGCACTTCCACATTTCTGTAAGTGATTTCGTAGCGTCCGTTGATTCGTGTGTACACGGGGCTGCTTTCCACACGTTCCGTTTCCGGCGCATTGTAGTAATTGCCGTACAGTAAGGGACGGTCACCGTACTGCTCCCTGTTCAGGTAACTCATCAGTGCGAACACATTGTCGGGGTTGTTTTCGTCCATCGGAGGATTTGCCAGCGATCGTATCACGATGACGCTATAGGACGAGTAACCGATGATTATCACCGTTATCGACAGCAACAGGGTATGCAGCACATATTTTCGCCGCCGGTAAGTATATCTCAACCCGAAAACTATTGCCGCCACCAGTAGCACAATGTAGCACAACACGCCCGAATTGTACGGCAATTCCAAGCCGTTGACCATCATCAGTTCAAAATATCCCGCCAACTTTACCACCCAAGGGATAATGCCGTAGAGGATACCTGCCAAAATCAACATGGCACACAGTAATGCCGACATGATACCTTTACCCGACGGCTGATACTTGCGAAAGTAATACACCAGCACGATGGCAGGGATAGCCAGCAGGTTCAGCAGATGCACCCCGATAGACAACCCCATCAGATAAGCAATCAGTATCAGCCAACGGTTGGCATAAGGGCTACCGGCAACTTCTTCCCATTTCAGGATTGCCCAAAACACTGCCGCCGTGAAAAATGACGACACGGCATAAACTTCCCCTTCGACGGCGGAGAACCAAAACGTGTCGGAAAACGTATAAGCCAACGACCCGATGACACCACTTGCCAACACGGCAAATATTCGTGGTTTTTGATTTGTCGATTGACTGTCCGGAGAACCTCCGAATATTCTTCCTGCAATGTGCGTGATGCTCAGGAACAGGAATAAAATGGTGAAAGCGCTGAGCAATGCCGAAAAGGCGTTCACCATCATCGCCACTTTAGACGGATGGGGTGCAAAAACGGCAAATATTCGCGCCATCATCAGGAATAACGGCGCTCCGGGCGGATGTCCCACTTCCAATTTGTCGGCGGCGGCAATAAATTCGCCGCAATCCCAGAAACTGACCGTAGGCTCCATCGTTGCAAGATAAGTACACGCGGCTGTCGCAAAGCAACACCAACCCGTAATACGCTCCCACCGCTTAAATTTTACCATACAACAAAGTTAACAACTATTACGTACACTAATGGTTTCTTGACGGAAATTTTTCCGCCAATGCCATGGTACTACAACATCGGTATTCGATACACGTTGAATGACTGTCCTTTTGCTTGCACGGTCAGTGTCTGCCCATTCACGGTCAGTGTATAGTTTTGAGGTCTGACGGCTTCGGGTTGCTCAAGGGTGTTTTCCTGTTGCAGGTCGCCTGTCAGTGTGGTGGCCTCCATTTGTGCGGATGGTTTCACGCCTTTACCTGCCGCAGTGTCTATGCGGATGCTGATGTTGCGATCCGTTGCCGCCGTATTGACTATTTTTACAATAATTTGTTTTTTGAGGACATCCGCCACAGCAGAGGCATACAATTGTTCTTCCCCTGCAACTACCTGTCCATTGCGTGTCAGCGGCAACACATGCGTACCCTTGTTGTAGCTGTACAATTGCTGCACAAAATAATTAACCGAAAGCACAATACGCAGATTGTCAAACCATATCAGGTCGGGATTCCATTGCCATGCATCCACATGAGCCAGCAAAGGCGCGTAAGTGGCTAAATGTACGACATCGGCATTGCGTTCCACGCCTGTGAGAAAAGCCGCTTCCGCCAAAGCCGATTCGAAACTGTTCTTTTTTTCGGGTTTAGTGTGGGCGGCATATTCACCGGCAAACACTTTAGTTCCTTTCCTGTCGTAGTTGTCGTATCGCTTGGCATTATCCAAAAACCACTGTGGCGACATATAATAATGTTCGTCCACCATGTCTACTTTCAATGCTTTCATCTGTGGCCACAAGCGGTCAAATTCTTCGCCCGAAGCGGAAGGGCCGGAAGTACCCACAATTTTGATGTTGGGGTATTTGGGGCGAATTTGTTTCATAAACGCCTCCAAATAAATGTGATACAACGGCCCCCATTGTTCGTTGCCGATGGCTAAATATTTCATATTGAACGGTTCCGGATGTCCCATTTCGGCACGTATCCTGCCCCATTTGCTGGTAGCGGATCCGTTGGCAAATTCTATCAAATCCAGCGCATCGTCAATATAAGGCTGGAGGGAATCCATCGGTACTATCTGTTCACGTCCTTTTTGGAATTGGCATGAAAAGCCGCAACTGATGACAGGCAACGGTTCTGCACCGAAATCTTCCGCCAATTGGAAAAATTCAAAAAATCCCAAACCGTAGGATTGAAAATAATCCGGAAAAAATTTGTGTTTAAATTCATAATTCCAGCGATTTTCATTGACGGGACGGTTTTCCACTGCTCCCACGCTGTTTTTCCATTGGTAGCGCGTAGCCAGATTGTTGCCTTCCACGATACATCCTCCCGGAAAACGCATCACGCCGGGTTTAAGGTCGGCAAGCGCCTGAGCGATGTCGGGACGCATACCGTTTTCACGGTCTTTCCACGTTTTGATGGGAAACAGCGAAATGTGTTCCAAATCGGTGATGCCCGGGGTCAGTAATTTCACGTTCAGGCGGCAATGGGCGTCTGTTGTCTTGCCGGTGATGACACCGTGATATTTTTTCCATTCCTTGCCTGTCACTTCTAATTCCACGTATCCGGCAGGATTGTTCCGGCTGTCTATCAGTTCGGCACGGAGGCGATGAGATACTCCATCAACGGAACGGGCATAAACGGTGAACCGGTAATTTTCTTCTTTCCGGATGCCCATGCCGCCGGCAAAGCCTTCGTTGATGAGTCCTGTTCCGGTGAGCAGCGCCCATTCCGAAATTAGCCTGACATAGTGTGGATTGCGGTCGAAAGGGCCGCCGTCATTTCGGATTTCCACCCGTCCGTAAGCACTCCATCCCATCAACGGTGTGTTGGTGAAGTCAAACGAGCGGTTTTTCACCAATTCGGCGTACAACCCTCCGTCGGCGCCAAAATTAATGTCTTCAAAAAATATGCCGTACATGTCGGGTTGTATTGTCGCACCTGTTTTTCGGGCATCAACGGTCAATTCGATGGTCTGTTGCGCTGCCAGAGAATGGCATATCGTTCCGCAAATCAGCAATAAAAAAATGTTTTTCATAAAAAATAAATTTGGTGGATATTATAAGTTTTCGGGTTCCAAATGAATGTAGACGGGTTTATTCCTGTCGCAGGTTATTTCGTCGCCGACCAGTTCCAACTCGGCGACCTGCAATCGTGTGATGCGCTGATTTCGGTGTACGAAATAGAACACGTACGCTCTGTCGTTGTTCACAACCACATCGCAGTGCTGTCCTTTGGCGTCGTCGTCCGTTCCGGTGCCGGGTTCTTTGAGGATGTTCCGTTCCTGCCTTTTCCAGTCTGTCAGGTCGGACGAGGAAAATACGCCCAAACCGTCCCATGCGTCAATCAGCATTCGGTATTTGCCTTTCCACCGAAACACTTTTGCGCCTTCGCCTCTGTCGCGAATGATTTGTTTGCCGGCATCCGTCCAGTGGTATAAATCGGGGCTGTCTGCATAAAACATTGATTTTCCGGATCTTTCGTTATTGTAATACATTCGCCACGTTCCATCGGGCAATGGGAATACGGAAGCGTCAATCACCCTGTCGGATGCCAACGGCAGGGTGGACTGATAATCCCAATGGATTAAATCACTGCTGGTGAGATGGATGATGCTTCTCGGATGTCCCCATTCTTTGAAAATTCCCGGCACATAGGACAAGTACATGTGGTATAGCCCGTTGTGGTACACCACATCGGGTGCCCAATGGGTATATCCGGCGTCGGGACGGTAGCGGATGTCGCATGTGTCGCGGTATTGCCATGTGGCGCCTCCGTCGGTGGATTCGGCAATACCGATGCGCGTACCGTGTACCCACGATACGCCGTCAAGACCGGGGACATTGGCTCTGCGGTTGGTGTACAGCATGAACCAGCGTTGTTCCGCCTTGTTCCATATCACCACAGGGTCGGCAGCCCCGTCGTACACGGGGTCAATAAATAACGGTTTGGCAGCTAATTTGCCGTCGGTCGGTCGGGCAAATGCGGACTGAATCAGCAACATCCACAAGAACAATATACAGACATGTTTCATGAGTCGATTTTTTAAATAATTAACGGAACAAATATACAAGAAATTTCCAAGACCCACACACAAGGGGAGGAATATTTTTCCATGATCGCGGCGAATGTCCTGTTATTTTTTTTCGACGCCTCAAATTCAGGGTGTTTCCGGATTCGGATGCCGGAGGCAAATGTGCAAATACTTGCATCTGCCGGAGGGTTGTATGCAAACGAAATTACAAATTTTACATCTGTTTTTATTTTTTGACGGTTTTCTCATCCATCACTGTAGAGATTTTCGAGCATTGTCTGTCTCATTATTTTTAACGCATGAATTTTCATTTAGATATTTCATAAAAACATTAAATAATAATTTATATAATATTAAAATTACAATTTTTATCGAAATAATAATTTATTTTTAAAATAATGGCATGGAATTTGTTTTGTTCTATGTGAACACAGAAAATCATAATTAAATGGTAAAAGAAAAACGGCAAAATCCATCCCGAAGTGTTAGCGCAAGCAACAAGGATTTGAATGTTATCATTCTTTCGGGGCTGCAACTCCAATTATTTGTGATGGTTGCAGGCAACAACAGTACCGCATAAAAATCAATCCTGATAGGTACACAGAGACTATCTATTTTTGGCAATGTTGCATCTTTCATGTTTCATTGCCATCGCACGACAAAGAGGTTGTCTGGAAACAGGCAGCCTTTTTGTATTCAAAACCATTACTGTTTGCCAAAAATCATTAATTTTGCATTTTCCTGTTTTTCGATGTTGAGAAACGTGATAATCGGTTTGTTGTGCGCTTTTGCCGCTTTGTCCGTCGCATTTTCCGCTCCGGTGATGTCGTCGGGCGAGTGGTATCAGGTGTATGTTGTGCAAGACGGGGTATATCGCATCACCTATGAAGAGTTGCGCGACATGGGCTTGAGCGACCCTGCTCGTGTACGGATCTACGGAGCTGGTGGCGCCATGCTGCCGGAAACGGCAGACGTTCATTCATCGGACGATATCAGGGAAATCCCTGTCATGATGGTGTGCCAGACCGACGGAGTGTTTACGCATGGCGATTACGTTCTGTTCTACGGACAAGGACCGGTGGTGTGGCAGTACAACATCAATCGGCAGAAGTTTGAACATACGGTACATTTGTGGGACAGCAAGTCGGTATATTTCATCACATCACAGGCAGGCGGCAAACGCATCACCGCCGATACTCCACCAACCGCACCACCGACACATGCCGTTACAACGTTTGACGAACGCTTATATTACGAACAGGAACTGACCAATCTGCTCAATTCGGGACGATTCTGGTACGGTGAATTTTTTTATGCCGCAACGCCACAAAGTTTTTCGTTTACGGCGCCCGATCTCGTATCGGGCATTCCCGTGCAGATGGAAGCTGCTTTTCTGACGCGAAGTACTGTGCCTGCTTATCTGGAAATCAGGCATGGCGGACAGATCGTCGCCAATCGTCAATTGGGCGTTTACGGGCAGGAATATGCTGTGGAAACCTTGTGCAACGCTTCGTTTACAGCGGAATCCGGCAACATATCCGTTGAATTGTCCATGAATCGCAACGGCAACGCCAATGCTCAGGGATGGCTGAACTTCATCCGTTTACAGGCGCGAAGGAGGCTCAACATGACGTCTCCGCAGTTGCTGTTCAGGGATACGCAGTCGGCAGGCGACGGCAATGTGTCCGTGTTCACGATCGCCAACGCTTCCGAAACGCAGGTGTGGGATGTTACCGATATGTATAACGTTCTGCAGATGAACGTTAGCACGTCGGCAGATGCATTGAATTTTACCGCTGCCACCGACAGTTTGCGGGAATTTGTCGCTTTCCGCCGGACGGAAGGATGGTTGAAGCCTGTTTTTCCCGAAAACCCGCGTGTGGAAAATCAAAATCTGCACGACATGGATGCGGATATGCTGATTGTGACCCATCCCGATTTTTGGTCGGCGGCGCAGGAACTTGCGGATTTGCATCGCACAAAAGACGGACTGACGGTGGCAACGGTAACCACCAATCAGACGTACAACGAATTTTCCTCAGGCAAACAAGACCCTGCCGCCATCCGTAACTTCACAAAAACAGTATATGAGCGTTCGGGCAAACTTAAATATCTGCTGCTGATGGGCAAAGGATCGTTCGACAACAAATCAAACCTTGTAAGCAGCGGAAAGGCAAGCGCCAACACCAATTTCGTGGCGACCTATCAATCAGCGGAATCGCTGCACAACATGCAGTCGTACGTATCCGACGATTATTTCGGCATTCTGGATGATGGAGAAGCGATTTTGGGAGGAAAACTGAAAATCGGCGTGGGCAGGATTCCCGTAAAAACAGCAGAAGAAGCGCAAATCGCGGTGAACAAAATCCGCAAATATATGGAAACGCCGCCAAACGGGACTTGGGCAAACCTGATAGCGCTACTTGCCGACGACGAAGATGAAAACATCCACACAGCACAGTCGGACAGCATTGCCGAATACCTGCAACAATACCAACTCCAATATACCCTTGAAAAACTGTACTTCGACGCTTTCCCGCAAACGCCTACCGCCGACGGACACCGTTATCCCGAAGTGACGGAACAGTTGAACGGTCTGCTGAACAACGGCTGTTTCCTCATCAACTACATCGGACACGGAAATGCTACGGGACTGTCCGAAGAACGGGTCATTTACGCCGACGGCATTGACAAGTGGAAAAACAAAATATTCCCGCTTTTTGTGGTGGCAACCTGCGAATTTGGTCGCTATGACGATTATCTGCGCACCACCGCAGGCGAAAAAATAATCCTCAATCCCAACGGAGGCGGTATTGCCTTACTGACCAGCACACGGCTGGTGTATTCAAAATCAAACTTCCAGTTAACCAAAAACTTTTTCCGGTCGCTGTTCGTCGAACCGGCAACCGATAAACCCTATCGGCTTGGAGATTTCATCAGGTTGAGCAAAAACGCATCGGATACTGACATCAACAAGTTATGCTTCACGTTGCTGGGCGATCCCGCACTGGCATTGCCGCTTCCCACAAACAAGGTACGCACCGTCGCTGTGAACGGGCGTCCCGTGGAAGATCCTTTAGACACGCTAAAGTCCGGCGCTTTAGTGACCATCAAGGCAGAAATAACCGACAGAAACGGGCAAAAAATGACTTCGTTCAACGGAATGGCGCACATATCGCTGTTCGACAAATCTGTGGAAACATACACGCAAAACAATGATCACGTTTCGCCACCCATGCAGTTCATCACGCAAACGTCCGTGCTGTATCGTGGCAAGTCAACCGTCCGTAATGGGGAATTTGAAACAACTTTCATCATGCCGCGGGACATGCTTTACCGTTACGGGTTCGGAAAAATCAGTTATTGGGCGTATTCGAACAACGAAACCGCAACCGGTGCATTCGACAGGATAACGGTGGGCGGTGCGGTGGAACCGCCAATTGACGCGACAGGTCCCGAGATACGGCTGTTTATGAACGATACGCTTTTCCGCGACGGCGGCATCACCGATCGACGTCCCGTGCTGATTGCCCTTCTTTCCGACGAAAGCGGCATCAGCGCTTCCGGAGGCGTCGGACATGACATCGCCGCAATGCTGGACAACAACCTCTCCGCAACATATACCCTGAACGCCTATTATGAAGCCTGCCCGGATAATTACCGGAAAGGACAAGTGACATACCGTTTCTCCGAACTTCCGGCAGGCACGCATGAATTGTCGTTTTCGGCATGGGATATGGACAATAACGCATCACAGGCATTTCTTCGGTTCCGCGTGACGCATAACGACGCTCTGCGGATAAGTAACCTCTACAACTACCCCAATCCGTTTTCCGGCAGCACCTTCATTTATTTTGAGCACAATCTGCCGGACGAACCGATGGAAGTGGAGATACAGATATTTGATCTGTCCGGGAAACTGTTGCGCACCATCAAGCAGTCGCTGACAACGGAAGGCTACACTTCGAGGCAGCTGCAATGGGACGGACACACGGCAAACGGCAGTCAAACGGGTAGCGGCATATACCCTTACCGCGTCATCCTGCGCACAGGAAAAGGACAGGAAGCCACGATGACCTCAAAAATGATGATCATCCGGTAAGAACCGAAAGTTCGCCTGCAACAGTTTGAAATACAGTCGTATCATTTTTGCGGAAGGCGGTCGAAATCATCATCCACGTGCCTTGCTACCTTATCCGTAATGAGAGCGGAGATTTTCGACACCCAGACGCCTTCCTCCCGACTTCGACACGCTAAAAAAATATTTTCATATACGTTAAAGTATGTTAAAAATTGTTAAAATTATATTTTGAAAAAGTACTATGCTATGCATGGTATTAAAAATATTTTATATCTTTGCACCGAAAAATAATCACATAAATTATAGACGACAACATGAAAAAAGCAATTACCATACACCTGAATAACAAGGCGTTTCAAATTGAAGAGGAAGCCTGTGCCTGAGGGATATATGTTGGATATTGCAATACTATTATGTTAAAATATGTTAAAAATTGTTAAAATAACGTTTTGAAAAGTACTATGCTATGCATGGTATTAAAAATATTTTATATCTTTGCACCGAAAAATAATCACATAAATTAGATGACAACATGAAAAAAGTAATTACCATACACCTGAATAACAAGGTGTTTCAAATTGAAGAGGAAGCCTATGTCTGTTTGAGCAAGGCGTTGGCAAACTTCCGCGACAGGGAAGATCAGGTAGCCGAAGGTCTGGAAGGGAAAATTTCCGGAAGCAAAACGGTGATCACCTATCCGGATGTGGTGGATGTGCTGTACCGGTTGGGCTATACGTTTTCGGAGAGTCCGCAGACGCCGTATTCAGCAAAAAGGCTGTACCGTCAGCCCAAAGACAAGCTGATAGCAGGCGTATGCACGGGTTTGGCTGAGTATTTCAACGTTGACCCCGTGCCGATCAGGGTAGTCTTTCTGATTGCATTTCTACTCGGGTCGCTCGGGTTCTGGGCGTATGTGGCGTGTTGGATTATTGTGCCGAAGTCGCCCAAATTACTTCACGCTTAAATACGATTATGCCATGAACGTTGCTAATGCAAAAGCCCAAATGCGGAAAGGGGTGCTGGAATATTGCATTCTTTCCGTGCTGTCCGAAAGCGACGCCTATCCGTCCGACATCATCCGCCGGTTGAAAGAAGTGCGGATGATGGTGGTGGAGGGCACGCTGTATCCGTTGCTGATGAGGCAGAAGAACGCCGGATGGCTGTCCTACCGCTGGGAAGAATCCACACAGGGGCCGCCGCGGAAGTACTATTCCATCACGCCGGCGGGGCGACTGTTCCTGCACGAACTGGATGCTTCGTGGAATGAACTGGTCGATTCGGTACATCACCTCCGCCAGCGAACTGATAACAAACCATCGATAACCATCAATAACCATCAATAAAGTAACATGAAATCTGTAATCACCATTCACATCAACGGCATTGTGTTCAACATTGAAGACGACGCTTATCACAAACTGTCGGCATATCTGGATACCTTGACGGCGTACTTCCAGCAAGAGCCGGGCGGAAACGAAATCATTGCCGACATTGAGGCGCGGCTTGCGGAATTGTTTGTGGAAACCGCCGCCGGCACAGTAGTGACGCTCGCAGACGTCACTCGTGCCTTGGAAACGCTCGGATCGCCGGAAGATATTACCGGAACTGCGGAAACGGACCCCGACGGGCATACGCACACCGCCTCCGAACGGGAAAAAACCACGAAACGCCTGTACCGCGACCCCGACGGACGCTACATAGGCGGCGTGTGCGCAGGCATTGCCAATCGTCTGGGTATCAATCCGGCTATCGTACGGATATTGTTCATCATCGGACTGTTTTTCGGAGGAATGTTCGCAGGAATCTATCTCCTGCTGTGGCTCATCATCCCTTTGGCAAAAACCACCGCGCAAAAACTCCAAATGCGGGGAGAATCGGTAAACGTCAACAACATCTGGAAACACATCCAAGAAGAAATATCCACCGACGCATCACTGCAACAGTCATTCCGTCAGTTTATCTCTGAAGCGGGAGAACTTTTCGACAAGGTAGTGAGGATTTTCTTCCGGATAGTGGGTATTGGCGTGGGACTGCTGCTGATCCTCACAGGCATCGGCAGCGCTGTGCTTATGTTTTGTGTATATTTCATGCAAGGACTCCTGTTCGAACACAGTGTAGAATGGGATTTCCTGCCGTTCCACGAATTGTTGCGCCACGTTGTATCACCCGCAGCCTACTACACCTTGTGTGCAAGCGGGATAATCGTTGCGGCGCTGATGGTCTTTGCCCTTATCTTCTGGGGTGTCCGGCTCATGACAAAATTCAGGATAAGGTACAAAATCGTACATGTCGCATTACTGCTGACATGGTTTGGCGGAATTGTCCTGATTGCCGTCACCGTTATGGTGGAATTTCGTCATCATGCGTGGCGCAATGACGTGATAGAAACAAAAATGCTGCCGGTTGCCGATACCCTGTACCTGAAAGCCATTCCCTCCGAAATGAAAATATCCAACAACCCGCTGGACATATATTACGACAGGGGGAACGGACGTTTTTACGGAATGCCGCACCTGTCCATCCACAAAAGCGAAGACGACAGGATACGGCTGCGCATCAGGAAAGAAGCCAACGGCAGAAGCAAAATGGACGCTTATCGTTATGCCGAAGATATATCCTACCATGTAACGGTTTGTGATTCGTTGCTGCTGTTCCCCTCCTTTTTTTCGGTAGAACCGCCGCATCAATGGAATTTTCAGTTCCTGAACATGACGCTGTACGTCCCCGAAGGAACAGTCATTATTCCCGACAAACTGTTGTGCGACAAGATATTTGGGGGCAGTCACCACGCATATTACCGACATAAATGGATCATGGAAAAAAACGGATTGCATAAATTGGAGGAATGAGCGGTTCTACCCCGTCCAAATGTACAAACATGCTCGGTTTTCACTCCGGATTGCTTGCGACGGCGTACCTCGCTGTCGGAAAAATAATTGCCCGAGCAGGGGAGTTTGGTATATCTGAAAAAATTCCATCATTTCCAAATGTAGAGACGAAATTTTTCCGGTTTTTATCTGTTCGATGCTGAAGGGGTTACTCGCCGATGCTTTCTCTCGATTGGTCCAACTCCTCAATTCGTTTGACGGTTTCTACGCCTTTGAGGTTTTTCAGTTCTTTGGTCAGGTTTTCCACATCTTCTGTATTGTGCACATACAGTTCGATGGTGCCTTCGAAAATGCCGTCGTGGCTTGCCATGTTGAAAGTGCGGATATTGACGTTCATTTCTTCGGTGATTTTTGAAATGATGCGCAGATAGATATCGGGGCGGTCAATGCCTTGAATGGCTATTTTGACCAGAAAGGAGAATACTTTGTAGGTGGTCCACTTCACAGGAACGATACATTCGCTGTGATTGGAGGCTAATTTTACTGCGTTCGGACATCGCGACTTGTGTATCTGCACCACGTCTTCCTTGTGATTCATGTATCCGATCACGTCGTCGCCTGGAATAGGGTTACAGCACAGGGCGATGCGGTACTGCATGTTGGGGGTGTTTTTACGGGCGGAAGAAGTGGGTTGTTCTTGCCGGTCTTTCACACCGAACAGTTGCAATTGCCAATATCGTATCCATTTGTTTTTGCTGTTGCGTTTCAGTATTTTTGTCAGATCGTCCAGTTTGATGACCTCCATTCCTATGCGGCTGTACAGGGCTTCTTTGGTGGGCATGTCGTAGGCGTCCAGCATCTTGCGCATCACCCGCGAATTGGGGCTTAGGTTGTTTTCTCTCAGTTTTTGCTCGAACAGCAATCGTCCTTTTTCCACCCGGTTGCGGTTTTCCGCCTTGATGTTGTTTTTGATGCTGGTTTTCGCTTTGGTGGTAGTTGCTTCATCCAGCCATTCGCGTTGCGAGCGCATTTTGTCCGAAGTGATGATTTCCACCTGGTCGCCGCTGGACAGCATGTGGTTGAGTGGCACAAGTTTGTGGTTTACTTTGGCGGCGATGGCGGAGTTGCCTATTTTTGAATGTATTTCGTAAGCAAAATCAAGCGCAACGGCTTTTTGAGGCAGCGTTTTGATTTGTCCCTTTGGGGTGAATACCTGTATTTCGTTGGCAAAGAGGTTCAATTTGAAATCGTCGATAAACTCCAGAACGTCGGAATCCTGTTCTTTCAGTGATTCCTGAATTTTCCTCAGCCACTTGTCCAGTTCCGATTCGGAAGAAGCCACGCCTTTGTATTTCCAATGTGCGGCAAATCCCTTTTCGGCAATATCGTCCATTCTCCGCGATCGTATCTGCACTTCCACCCATTTGCCGTTTTTCCCCATCACGGTGATGTGTAACGCTTCGTAGCCGTTGGATTTCGGAATGCTCACCCAGTCGCGAATGCGGTCAAGTTTGGGCGTATAGATGTCGGTGATGAGCGAATAGATATTCCAGCATTGCCTTTTTTCGGAAATATCCTTATCCGGATCAAAGACGATACGCACTGCGTTGAGGTCGTAGATTTCCTCAAACGGTACGCCTTTGTGCTGCATTTTGTAATAAATGGAGTAGATGGACTTGGGACGTCCGGTCATTTCAAACCGGTAATGATTGGCGGACAGTCTTTCCCGTATGGGCGACATAAATTCTTCCAACGCCTGATTGCGCTTTTCCTCGTTGTCTTTTAGAAGATTGACAATGTCTATATAAATTTTCGGATGGCGGTATTTGAGGCTCAAATCTTCCAGTTCTTGTTTGATGGTGTAAAAACCCATTCGGTGAGCCAACGGTGCGTACAGGAAAATAGTTTCGCTGGCAATTTTGATTTGCTTGTCGGGCGGGAGCGCGTCCAACGTCCGCATGTTGTGCAGGCGGTCAGCAAGTTTGATGAGGATAACCCGCACGTCGTCGGAGAGGGTAAGCAGCATTTTTCGGAAATTTTCCGCCTGTAGCGACGAATTGTTATCGAACACGTCCGAAATCTTGGTCAGCCCATCCACAATGACGGCTACTTTTTTGCCGAAATGCTCTTTGATAAATTCCAGCGTGTAATCCGTGTCCTCCACCACATCATGCAGCAATGCCGCCACCACAGAGGTAGTGCCCAGCCCTATTTCTTCCACCACGATACGTGCCACGCAAAGCGGATGGATGATGTAAGGCTCGCCCGACTTGCGGCGCATGTCACTATGTGCCAAGTGCGCCAAATCAAATGCCTCGCGTATAGCGTCCCTGTCCTTATCATTCCTGATAAAGGTAGATATATGCAGCAATTCCTGAAACTGATCCTGAATCGCTATCTCTTCCGCCGCCGTTAACACTGACATCTTTCTCCGATTAAAACTGCAAAATTACATGAAAAACTTGGGTTTTCCAAGCGCAAGAAATGAAAAAAAGTTTTTTTACAGAGGAAAGATATAATTTTTTTTTGAGACCCGACAGGAGCATGTGACGAATTTGTGTCTGATAAAAAATGACCCCGAATTTGGAAATTCTTTTGGCATTGCCGATTAAGCCCTAACCCCGCCATATTTATCCAATTTGCGATAACGTGTTAATAAACAATAACATGTGGGATTTTATAGATCATCTGATTAGAGGATCTATTAAAATCATCACAACAATTTTAACCGCTAATGTTTTTTTTGGATAAATTTTACATTAATTTTCAGATACTTACGAACATCTTCATGAAAATTTCACCTCTGTATATCTGTTTTTTGAAACTTTGGTTCAATTTTTGAGGATAAAATTTGAAAGTGTTATTTTTTAATTCCAATAAATTAAATTATGTTTACTTCAATTTTTTTTTCGGATGAAACGGATTAAGTTATTGGTTGTCATTTTATTTTGTGTTTCTGTAACGATGTTGCCGGCGCAAAATATCAAATTGCCGTCAGACCTTGCCAGCGCTCTTGAGGGTGGGAATGCGAAGGAAATCAGCAAGCGGTTTAACTCGTCGGTTGAATTGATATTGAATCATAATCAGGATGTGTACGGGAAGTCCCAAGCCGAACAAATCCTGAAAAGTTTTTTCGATACCAACGGGCCGAGTTTCAAATATAAGGATCTCCATTCCAACGGCAAAGAAGAGTCGCATTGTAACTTTATCGGGTCGTTGTACACCAGCAAAGGGACTTACCGTGTGTACATCTATATCAAAAACGACCAGATTTACCAAATGAGGATGGACAACGATTGAGGATGATCGACGTTGCTTATCTGACCGCATTTATTGATAACGCCTTTAAAGAAGACATCGGCGATGGGGATCATACGTCGTTTGCCTGTATTCCGAGTTTCCGGCAGGGTAAAGCCCAACTGCTGGTGAAACAGGAGGGCATATTGGCAGGCGTGGAAGTGGCGGAGCGAATTTTTCACCGTTTCGATGCCGAATTGAAAGTAAACGTCTTCCTTCGCGACGGCGCTGAAGTTCATCCGGGCGATGCGGCGTTTACCGTTGAAGGAAAAGTAATATCCATCCTTCAATGTGAACGTCTTGTCCTGAACCTGATGCAGCACATGAGTGGCATTGCCACACAAACGCGCCTGTACGTAAAGGAACTGGAAGGGACTTCCGCCCGCCTGCTGGATACGCGCAAGACAACGCCCGGCATGAGGCTGCTCGACAAAGAAGCGGTGCGCACAGGCGGAGGCATCAACCACCGCATCGGGCTGTTCGATATGATTCTGCTCAAAGACAATCATATTGACTTTGCCGGCGGCATCGAAAAAGCCATCGACCGCGTGCACGCATACTTGCAGGAACACGGCAAAAACCTGAAAATCGAAATAGAAGCCCGAAGCCTGAACGACGTTGAGCGCATTCTCCGCCACAACAGGATAGACCGCATCATGCTGGACAACTTCGATACGGAAAACACCGCAAAAGCAGTGCAAATGATCGACGGAAAATACGAAACGGAATCGTCGGGCAACATCACCTTAGCTAACATCCGTTCCTACGCCCTTTGCGGAGTGGATTACATCTCGGTGGGCGCACTCACTCACCATGTCTGCGGATTGGACATGAGCCTGAAAGCCATAAAGTGATTGAACCCGTGAAAGATACAATAAAACGCACCCATACTTTTTTGACCAATCCGGTGTTTTTTTCGATAAAAAGTATCTGTATCCGATTTTATGGTATTATTTTTGTGACACAATAGTAAAAGATTTTGAAGATGATTACAAGCCTGATTATTGGTTTTATTATATACCGTTTTTTTAGAAAAAGAGGAAAAGAAATAAAAGTACCTGTGTGTGATGAACATACTAATCCATCCTGAATTTAAATTTGAATGATATGAAAAAAAATACCTGTATCTCTGCGATTTGTATAATTGCTTGCGTAGCAGCATCTTTTTCCTGCGATAAGACCGAAATCAAACCCATAAGGGAAGTGATTGTGGGAAAATGGGTTTTTGACAATTACACGGTTGATGATGAACAGTTGAAGCGAGATTTTGCCGACATACTGTATTGGATGGGTCATGACACCTTATCTGCCGATTTTGAGCGAATTACGGAATTTACTGCCAACGGTCGTTATTTGTTGTACGGCATAAGCGACATGCCTGTTGTTTTGCCATCCGAAGGCGTGGACGATGAAGGTGAAATCATCCCGTCGTCTCCCTTTGAAAAGGGAACTTATGCATTTGAAGGCGATGTGCTGTCGCTGACCAATCACTCGGAAGTCAAAGACGGTTTCCCTTTCCCCAAAGCCCAAGCGTGGGCCAATAACAACGACTGGATTACCCTGTCAGCCAAAATATCGGATTATGTGGATGTGGAGTACATCATTACAACCTATCCCATCGAGGATCAGGAACTGAGAAACAGGTTGAGAACCGGCAACATACAGGTGTATTTCAAACGTTATGCCGGAGAATGATACGGAGAACCGTAAATGACGGTTCGGTCGGATTGCATGCAACATGCGGCAAGACGACACTCCGGTAAAAATTAACATTTTTTGTGACGGGGATTCCCAAGAAATTCATATTTTTGCCCCAAATAATAATTGATCATGGAAAAGAGCATATTGATGTTGTGTATGTGTGTATGTATGTGTGCGTGTGATAGAAATATCCGGCTCAAACCTTATCCGGAAACAGCAAAAGGGGACGTTGAGGAAAATTATTTCGGGACAAAGGTAGCCGATCCCTACCGCTGGCTGGAGGACGATAATTCGGAAGCCGTAGCGGCATGGGTGAAAGCCGAAAACGAAGTGACGGATGATTATCTGTTGCAGATTCCTTTCAGAGAGAAAATACGACAACGGCTCACCGAGATATGGAACTATCCCCGCTACGGAGCTCCTTCCCGGGAAGGCGATTATTACTATTTTTTCAAAAACGACGGACTGCAAAACCAATCCGTCCTGTATCGCTTGCAAAATCTCGAAGATACGCCTGAGGTGTTTCTCGACCCCAATACATTATCTGCCGACGGTACGGTGGAACTCACCACCGTAAATTTTTCCGCCGACAATCATTATATGACGTACGGCATTTCCCGCGCAGGTTCGGACTGGCAGGAATTTTTCGTGAAAGACCTCCGAAGCGGGGAATTGCTGGAAGACCATCTCCAATGGATTAAATTTTCCGATGCGGCGTGGAAAGACGACGGATTCTATTACAGCCGTTATGACGAACCGGATGCCGCCGGACAATATTCCAACCAAAACCGCTTCCAGAAAGTGTATTATCACAAACTCGGCACTCCGCAAAACAGCGATCGGTTGATATTTGAGGATAAAGAACATCCGTTGCGTTATTTCCATGCAAGTGTTACCGAAGACGGGCAATATCTGATTATCGACGCTTCGGAAGGTACCTCCGGCACGGAATTGTACTTCCAGCAGTTGTCACAACCGTACAGCAAAGTCAATCTGCTGCTTAAAGGGTTCAAATACAATTATAGCGTGATAGACCATTACAAAGGTCGCCTGTTGGTGCTTACCGACCACGGTGCATCCAACTACCGGTTAATCTCTATTGATCCCGCCGATCCCGATACTTCTAAATGGATCGACGTGATACCCGAAACAGTGGAATTGTTGGAAAGCATATCCACCGGTGGCGGAAAATTGTTCGCATTCTACCTAAAAGACGCTGCCACAAAGGTGATTCAACTGGATTACGACGGAAAAACAGAAAAAGAGATAACACTCCCCGCCATCGGCACGGCGTCCGGATTTTCAGCTAAGCGTGATGAAAAAACCCTGTTCTACTCATTTTCAAGTTTTACAACGCCTGCCACCATCTACCGGTATGACCCTGCAACAGGCGAATCCGTACTGTTCCGCCAGCCCGAACTGAAATTCAACCCCGATGATTATCTTATCAAACAGGTGTTCTACAACAGCAAGGACGGAACACGCATCCCCATGTTTGTGGTACACCGCAAAGATGTGAGTCAAGACGGCAAAGCGCCCACATTCCTATATGCGTACGGCGGTTTCAACATCAACCTCACGCCGGCATTCAGCATATCACGCATATTCTTTTTGGAAAACGGCGGGGTACTTGCTATTCCCAATCTGCGCGGCGGCGGCGAATATGGCGAAGAATGGCACAAAGCAGGCATGTTGGAGAAAAAGCAAAATGTGTTCGACGATTTTATTGCGGCGGCAGAGTACCTGATTCGTGAAAAATACACTTCGGCGGAAAAATTGACCATCAGCGGAGGCTCCAACGGCGGACTGCTGGTAGGCGCTGCCATGACGCAACGACCGGAACTGTTCCGCGTGGCGTTGCCGGCAGTCGGGGTGATGGACATGCTCCGCTACCACAAATTCACCGTCGGCTGGGGCTGGGCGGTAGAATACGGCTCAAGCGACAACGAGAAAGATTTTGCATACCTCTATCAATACTCGCCGCTGCATAATCTCAAGAGTGGCGTCACTTACCCTTCCACGCTGATCACCACTGCCGACCATGATGATCGTGTAGTGCCGGCTCACTCGTTCAAGTTTGCTGCCACGTTGCAGGAAAAGCACAAAGGCAACCACCCCGTGCTGATTCGCATTGACACCAATGCCGGGCACGGACACGGAAAGCCCGTATCCAAATCCATCGACGAGGCTACCGATATTTGGAGCTTTGTGTTTCAGGAACTCGACGCTCCGGTAAAATAAACCCTTTATTGAAAAGAATTCACTTCGACCTGAAAGGGTTGAACCACAGTAAATTCGATTCAACCGGACGACGGTCGTGTCCTCTCATGTTCAATTTTCAATTGGAAAAATTTGTAAAAATGTCTAAAAATTAGACAGCACTGTCTAATTTTTAGACATTTTTGCCTCATTGAAAAATAACGTATATGTTGATTATCAGTAAATTAAATGGATTGGCACGATTTTCGATGATCTTCCCGAAAAAGTATCATGAAAAATTTTCGGAACATATTATTTGGTTTACAGATAATGCTTTTTATCCGGCTGGCGGATTGTCGGGTGATGATTGCTCAGGAAAAGACGTGGACGCTGGACGAATGTATGCGCTATGCGGTGGAAAACAGCCTGCAAAGCGCGCGGCAGAAAGCGCAAAACGAAATCTACCGCCAAACGTACCGGGAAGCAGTGGGCAGCATGTTGCCGTCGCTGAACGCAAACGTCAATCTCAGCGCCAATTTTGGTCGTGGCGTTGATCCGGAAACGAACGGTTACATCTCCATCAGCACGCTCGGCAACAACTACGACGTCTATTCGTCGGTGACGCTTTTTGACGGACTGTATCGCTTTTCGGCGGCAAAGATGCATCGTCTCAATCAACTCAAAGGCGACAGGCAGTTGCAACACATTGAGGACATGCTGGCGCTGGAAACGATGGAATTGTTTTTCAACGTCCTGTACTATAAAGGCGCCATGGTTCTGGCGCGGCAGCAACTGGACGAAAGCACAACAAACCTGCGGCAGGCGCAACGAATGGAAGAACTCGGGATGAAATCCGTTTCCGATGTTGCGGAAATGGCGGCAAAAGAGGCGGAAGACCGCTACAACCTCACGCGGCAGACGAATCTGTTGCATCTTGAAGCCATCCGATTGAAAGAAAAGATGAATTTCCCGACAGATCAGGCGTTGGACATTGCGGATACGGATACGTCCCGTGTGTGTCCCTTGCCGGTGTTCATCCCCGACGTCGGCGGAGCAGCCCTGTTGCTGCCGCGAAGTCTGGCGGCGGCAAAAGATGTGGAAGCGCGGCGGATGGAACTGAAAAGCGCAAAAGGACGCTCATTCCCCACCCTTTCGCTCAACGGAGGCTTCAACACGGGATTCGCCCGACTGATGGACAACAGCGGATTTACCCCGTTCAGCCAACAATTGCGCAACAAATGGGGATATTACGTATCGGCGTCGCTCAGAGTCCCTATTTTCAACGGTTTTTCCCAATCGGCAAACATCCTGCGCGGCAAGCAGAACGTCATCATTGCCGAAAACGAGTACAACGCGGCATTACGTGCGGCATCCGGAGAAATAGAACAAGCGGTAGCGGATGTAAACGGACTCGCGGAGGAACACATACAGTCCACCAAAAAAGCACAGGCTATGGAAATAGCGCAGCGCGTCAATCAACGCAAGTATGAAGAAGGCATCATCAGTGCGCTCGAATTGAATACCGGCGCTAATCGCCTGTTGCAGGCGCGTGTGGAGCAATTGTACATCGGATTGAAATATAAATTGAAATCAAGACTGACGGCATATTATCAGGGAGAAAGTTTTTTTGACAATTAAAGATTTAAAGTCATGGATATCATTTTAGAAAAGAAAAAAGGCATCAGAAGGAAACACATTCCTTACATCATCGGCGTCGCAATGCTATTGACGCTGACATTGTGGGTGATTTTCGGGAATCATGCGTCGCGGATGCACGTGGAACTTCGGAAGATCACCGTCCAGAAAGTGACCAAAGGTGAGTTTAACGACTATATCCGCATCAACGGGCAGGTGCAACCCATCAACATCATACAGTTGAGCGCTATCGAAGGCGGAATGGTGGCGGAAAAGGTGACGGAAGAAGGATCGATGGTGCGGCAGGGGGAGATCATCGTGCAGCTGACCAATCCGATGCTTAGCCTGAACATCCTCGACAGCGAGGCGCAACTTGCCGAAAAGCAAAACTTCCTGCGCAACACTCAGGTGGCAATGGAACAGGAAAAACTGAACCTGCGCAGGGAAAAACTGCAGTTAGACATGGACGTGGAGCGGAAAAACAGGCGTTATCTGCAATACGAAAAACTGTATGCCGAAAAACTAACCTCGCGCGAGGAATACCTCATGGCTAAGGAAGACTACGAATTTGCCGTCAATTCGCGGCAGTTGGTCGTGGACAGGCAAAAACAGGATTCCATTTACCGCACGATCCAGATTGACCAGATGGAAGAAAGCCTGCACAATATCCGAAAAAACCTGCAACTGGTGCGGCAGCGGGTGGACAACCTGAACGTGAAAGCTCCGGCAGACGGACAACTCGGTCTGCTGGATGTAGAAATCGGGCAATCGGTAGGCGCAGGGGGACGCATCGGACAAATCAGCGTGCTGTCGGACTACAAGATCGAAGCCTTGATAGACGAACATTACATCGACCGCGTACGGACGGGACTTGACGCCACTTTTGAACGACAGGACAGAAAATTCGCCCTGCGCGTTCGCAAGGTGTATCCGGAAGTGCGCGACAAACAGTTCAAGACCGACTTTGTGTTTGAAGGAGAGCGTCCGGACAACATCCGCGCGGGACAGACCTATTACATCAACCTGCAACTCGGACAACCGGCAGAAGCGGTGCTGCTCCCGCGCGGCGCCTTCTACCAGAGCACGGGCGGACAATGGGTGTTCGTAGTGTACGGCGACAGGGCGGTGCGCCGTAAAATCACGATCGGACGCCAAAACCCTCTTTTCTACGAAGTGTTGAGCGGGCTGGAACCCGGCGAACAAGTCGTCACCTCCGCTTACGAAAACTTCGGCGACACGCAAGAATTAATCATCCAATAATCATCAAAAATTTTCCACCATGAACCCTTTCATCAATTTTTTACACGTGTTGAAACATTTCAAAACCTCGTCCCTCATCAACGTTTTGGGGCTTTCGGTAGCGCTAATCGTGTTCTTCCTCGTGTTGATACAGGTGTATTATGATTTTACTTATGACCGCGGATACCCCCATTCGGACGGGATTGCACAATTCTACCACTTTCAAAGCGATGGAGATGGTGAAACGGACATCCGTTATCAACGAGACGAACTGTTCGTGTTGCCGTAATTTTTAAATTAAATAAATGGAATCATTAAAAAGCGAATAAAAATAAATTTAATATTTAGTCTGTCATGAACATCTTTTATCAAAAAAAACGGAACAAGCTGTTTAAAATCTTCTCATTGGCGGTTGGGCTGTCTATGGGGCTGGTGCTGCTGTCCAAAGTGTATTTCGATCTGTCGTATGATGCGTTTTTCCCCGATTCGGAGCGTATTTACCAGATTCAATCGAACATTCGCTGGAATGAAAATGATCGGGAAGACCAAACCTTCGGGCAGGTGAGCGGCGGCGTTGCGCCCGGTATGCTGGCGGAAATTCCCGAAGTAGAAACGGCGACCCGTTTCACGTTTATAGCCACCGACGACATTTTTGTCACTGCCGACAAGCGGAAGTTCGTGGGGACTTTCCTCCTCGGCGACACCTGTCTGTTCGACATGTTCCCGCTGCCGTTGTTGGCAGGCAACGCAAAGGAGATACTGTCGCAGCCCATGTATGCGCTGGTATCTTCCGCCATTGCGGAGAAAATGGGCGGGACAAATCGGGCTGTGGGGCAGGTCATACAGCTGGAGAGCGCGCCCGGACGGATGATCACCATCGGCGGCGTGTTTCGGGCTTTGCCGAAAAACAGCCATCTGAACAAGTTCTTTGATGTCATTGTGTCCATGCCGTCTATTGCACGTTTCATGTGGGACGGTTCCATGAACTGGATAGGCAACGACCGCTATCTCGGCTATGTGAAACTTGTGCGCGGCGTGCGTCCCGAACAGTTGGACATCGCCGTTGCCGCCATGTGCACCCGCCACCAGCCGGCGGAACTTATGCAGAAGGCAGGCATAAGCCTCGGCTATGGTTTGAAACCTTTGTCGGAAGTGCATGGAGGCGACAGCGACGTGCGCCGCATGATGCTGATACTGTCCATCCTCGCATTCTTGCTGTTGTTCACCGCTGTGATGAACTACCTGTTGGCGGTGGTGTCGTCGCTCGTCACACGCGCGAAAGAAATAGCGGTGCGCAAATGTTACGGCGCGTCGGGAGCATCCATCTACCGTAAAGCCTTGTCGGGCGCTCTTACCGACCTGCTCCTGTCGCTGGCGTTATCGGCGGCGCTGGTGTTCTCATTCCGCGACCTCATCCTCTCCTTGCTGAAAACGCACATTTCCGACCTGTTCACGCTACGGAGCGGTCTGTTGCTGCTGGGCGTCTGCACAGCGATATTTCTCATCGCAGGTTTCGTTTCGGGCAGACTCTACGCCAGCATTCCCGTTGCGGCGGCTTTCCGGCGCATCGGCGAAAACAAACGCCGCTGGAAACTCGGCTCGCTGCTGCTGCAATTTACGGTCGCCGGATTCTTCGTTTGCCTGATGACAGTCATCCACCGACAATACCGCCACATGGTGGACTATTATCCGGGCTACAGTTACGAAAATTTGGCGTACTGCAACCTGTCCGGCGTGGACGGCAACCTGCGGCAGAAAGCGCTCGACGAAGTGAGCCGTTTGCCCGAAGTGGCAGCGGCAACCACATCGGATAACCTGTTGTTCGACAGAGCGTCAGGCAACAACATTATGCTGCCCGACGACGATAAAGAACTGTTCAATGTCGCAGATTTGTACCAGGTGGGCAACGGTTATTTAAACCTCATGGAAATACCGGTGACAGACGGGCGGGCGTTCGCCGAAGATGCCGCCGGACTGCACGAAGTGATGGTGAGCCGCAGTTTCGCCGAAAAAATCGAGGACTTCACAGACTGGGACGACGGCGTTGTGGGCAAAGTGATACAGATTACCGAACATCAGGGACTGTTTACTGTTTGCGGGGTGTATGAAAACGTGCTGCTGGGCGTCATCGGCAGTAACGAAGACCGTCCGTCGGTGATGTTCCACACCGACAGGGCAACCCACAACCTGCTGATAAAGTTTCACCACCAAACGACTGAAGCAATGCAGCGCGTGACGGATTTGCTCGCCACTCTGCTGCCAGACAAAACCGTAGAGGTAATTGCCTACACCGCGGAAATGGAGAGCCGCTACATCGACTCACGGAAATTCCTCAATTCCGTTATGACGGGCGCTGTTGCGGCGCTGATCATCGCGCTGACAGGGTTGATAGGGTACGTCAACGACGAAGTGAACCGCAGAAGCGCGGAGGTGGCTATCCGCAAAATCAACGGCGCAAAAGTGCGCGAAATCCTGCAACTCTTCGGGCGAGACATATTAAAAATAGCTCTTCCCGCGTTATGTACAGGTAGTGTGATTGCCGCCTTCACCGCACAAAAATGGATGGAAGGCTTTTCGGAAAAAACAAACCTGTCTGTCCCGCTTTTTGCCTTGTGTGTCCTATGCGTCCTTGCCGTCATACTTGCTTCGGTAGCAGTAAATACCCGCCGCATAGCGATGAAAAACCCCGTGGAAACGATTAAAAGCGAATAATCAAACATCATTCAATCCATAACAAGTATGAACCGGTTCTTTTTCAAAATTACATTACGGGATTTGGTGCAGCGCAACATCTTTTCCGTGGTCAACATCATCGGGCTGTCTACCGGACTGGTAGTGGTGCTGCTGATTTACCTGCTGGTGTGCCGCGAACTGTCGTTTGATTGGTCATTCGTGCAGGGCGACAACATTTATCGGGTCAATACGGAGTGGCGTCAGGTACGGGTGGGCGAAACCTCTGCCAGGACGCCCGCCGTGCTCGCAAACGCAATGAGAGACCAAATTTCAGGCGTGAAAAGCGTTGTGCGGTACGACACCAAATACAAGTAAACTTTTTAAAACATCAAAATAATTCACACTAAATTTAAGACATCATGATAAAAATTGAGAACCTGAAAAAGGTATTCCGCACGGAAGAAGTAGAAACTGTTGCATTGAACGGTGTAAATTTACACATCGCCGAGAAAGAGTTTGTCGCCATCATGGGATCCTCCGGATGCGGCAAGTCCACCTTGTTGAACATCCTCGGTCTGCTGGACAATCCCACATCGGGGCAGTATTATCTGGCGGGTGTGGAAGTGGGGCACCTCAAGGAAAAGCAACGCACCGAAACGCGCAAGGGACAGATAGGTTTCGTGTTCCAAAGTTTCAATCTCATTGAGGAAATGAACGTGTTCGAGAACGTATCCCTTCCGCTGGTGTACATGAACGTGAACAAGGCGGAGCGCAAGCAGCGCGTGGAAGAAGCGCTTTACCGCATGAGCATCAGCCACCGCGCCAAACATTTCCCCAATCAGTTGTCGGGAGGACAACAGCAACGCGTAGCCATTGCCCGTGCGGTAGTTGCCAATCCGAAACTTATCCTCGCCGACGAACCTACCGGTAACCTCGACTCGAAGAACAGCAACGACGTGATGGATCTCCTTTTGGAACTGAATCGGGAAGGCACCACCATCGTGATGGTGACGCACTCGCAGCACGACGCTTCCTTTTCCGGTCGCACCATCAACCTCTTTGACGGACAAATCGTGACGGAAGTCATCCTGTAACAGCACGTTCAACGTCATTTTTGAGACAGCCCCGCCATCCCGCCGGATGGTATGTCGTTCGGGGCGCTTACAGCGTTTTCGTCTCTATTTTCAGCCAGTGCAACATGGTGGCGTTGTCGCCCGTAGTGCCGGTATGCTGGATGCCGGTTCCGCCGAAAGCGTCGGGTATGACTTCGGCGGACAAATCGACGGTTTTATGCAGACCGGCAGGCGTTTCCGTCGGCGTTACGGTTTCCGCATGAGCGGTCAGCCGTCCCGACGATATATTCAGCGTGATGGTGCATCCGGTGCGGAAACAGGTGGAGGATACGGGTGGGGAAATGGCGCGGGACGTGCCGTTTTCGTACCGCATCAGGATGAAATCCACAGCGTGGTCGTACTTAACGGTGCGGATGATTCTCATTCCGTATCCCGTAAGGGTTTTGGTGTCCATCTTGATGTACACATCCAGATATTGCCCCGTGGCGCTGCCGAATCCCTGTCCGGCGGTTTTGCAGGGATCAACATTCAGCGTCACTTTCATGTCGCCGTATTTGCCGTCCACCGGCGTATAGAGCAACCGTGCGCCCCTTTTCGCCTGCAACAGTCCTGTTCCTACAGCGCCGTTTATTCCTGTGCCGTAAAACCAGCTATCCGTTGGGGAAGGCGTCCATTGGTGTTCTTCGGTATCTTTCGGCTTGTAGCCGTCCACCGTCCAGTAGCCCGGCAGGATTAGCGGCTGATATGCCGTGGGAAAGTTTTGAAAGTCGGTGTAAAAATCTCCGGAGGACACATCTTTTGCCGCAACGGGTTCGGTCATGATGAACGTTTCCGCTTTTCCCGCATGGCAACGCAGATGTTTGGGGGCAACGGAGATCATCATGTAGCAGCCTGCGTCGCCCGGCGTCAGTTCATACGTCTGTTCGGGGCGGTTGAGACGCGACACGGCAACTTCTACCGGCTGCGATCCTTTTGCATCGCGGCAACGATACCACGTAATCAGCGATTCGTCTTTCCTGCCTTCCAGCGCCAGTTCGTATGCCACCGTCAAACGACCGTTCCGTGCTGGCAGGATTTTCGGAAGCGACAGAAAACGCGGCGCATCCAGAAATTTCGGGGCAACGGTCAGCACGCTTGCCGCACGTAAACCCGACGGCGTGTAAGCGGTCACCGTCACTTCCACGGTTTGGTCGCTGTTGTTGATGCCCGTTGCCGTACAGGTTTGTCCCCGATTTGTATCCAGCGACAGCGCTGACCGGTACTCCCGCGCTATCTCGTACGTCACTTCGTTGCGTTCGTCGTCCGTTTTCACATCGTAAAATCCCGCTCTTTTGTCCGTGACGCTCAACGTTGCGGAGGTTACCCCCGATTCTATTCTTGCCGATGCGGGCGAAATGCGCAAATAGGTAGGGATATCCGTCAGTTTTTTGCCGAGTTCCTTTTCGGCGGCGGCAACCAGCGCTTTGATGTTCGCCGGATCCCAATCGTCATCGCCTTTCAGCAGGTTGTAGGTATTGTACACCACCTGTCCTCCGTATTCAAAGCGATAGGCATTCAAAATGGCTTTTCCGCTCATATCTACGGTTATTTGCGGCACGTCCGGACTGATAACCACCGGCTTGCCGTTGAGGGACACCTGATACTGGTAACACATCAGATCGCCCTTAGGATACTGTGTCCAACCGATATAAGGCGTTCCGGAGGCATGGCGGAAACGGCTGTCCACTATGGCGACCGGACTTTCCCGTTTGGTGAGGTATTGCGCTCCGTCTGTGATGATTTCAATATCGCAGTTCAGAAACACAGCGCCCGTACCCTGAGTGGCGGCAAACGGCTTTGAACTGTAAAAATCCAGATCGCAATTCAGATATACGCCCGTTCCGCACAAAGCGTCATCGGTACATTCAAAATGGCAGCGATCGAAAAACACGCGCTTTCCTCCGGAGAAGGGGCACAGGTTGAGGCGGCTCACAAATCGCGTGTTGCGCGCCGTAATACGGTCGCCGTTGCAGATGGCGAGTTGTGCTTGAGTGACGGTGTTGGAACGTTTTGCGCGGTTCAGGCGGGGCAGCAACGGAAATACCAAATCCACATTGCAATAGTTGCCCAGCGTCACATTTTCCGTACTTGTGCCGTTCCCTTCGATGTAGAACATTGTGAAATTTCCGTCCGAACCTTGTGTTTGTCCACGGTTACAGGCAAGCACCACATTTTCGGGTTTGTCCGTCAATCCGTAGAACCGCAGCCATTCACACTTGATTTCCATCCCGAATGGCGCTCTGCCACCCGCAGCCGGCTTCCTGACGTCGGGGTCGTCGGGGTCGTCTATCCAGTACACCCAGGGGGCCAAATACAGCATCATCGGGCGCGCTTCCGTCCCGTCCGACAGATGCTTCACGGCTTCCTGCACGGAACGGAACACATAGGGAGAACGGGCGACGTCGGCATCGGAAAGTTGCCCGTCCACGAAAAAGTTTTTTTCGTCCAATACAATTTTCCCGCCTTTGTACTCAATGTGATCACCCATAAAAACAATGGGATTGCTTGCGTCCAAACTGCGGTAAGCGGTAGTTTGCGATACGCCGTACTGCGTAACGCACAACAGAAATAAAAGGTTAAATGCCGGTTTCATTGTGATTGATATTCGTTTGGTGATAGTGCAAAAGTACTGCATTATTTTGATTTACCCTCATCTTTTCTTAACCGATTTATAATTTTTTGCAAAATCGGCAGAAAATAGATTATCTTTGCCTCCCGAAATAAGGGTTGTTAGCTCAGTTGGTTTAGAGCATTACCTTGACAGGGTAGGGGTCAACGGTTCGAATCCGTTACAACCCACAGATGATCTGCGCGTATTTGGTACGTTGTCGGAAGAGTATCTCATTAAAACTGTCATCATGTTCAAGTTACTTTTTTTCTCCACCATCCAAAGTTTGTTGCTTGCGCTTACGCAGGTTTTTCTGAAACTTGGGTTGAATCGGATGGAGCCTTTCGGGTTTAACCGGATTTTTTTCAAATCCGCTTTGTTCAATCTGCCTTTTGTTTCGTCCGGGCTATGTGTGGCAGGGGCATCGCTTATCTGGTTTCATATCGTCAAACATTTCGAGTTGTCTGTAGCCTATCCGCTCATCAGCATCAGTTACGTGTTCGGGATGATAGCGTCCATTCTTATTTTCCACGAGACGGTGTCCCTTTCACGCTGGATTGGCGTAGGATTCATCATGGTGGGCGTCATATTTCTCACCAAATGACGACGTTCCGGCAATCGGATTTTTAAACGTTTTGCCGGCATCTTTTTTTGATTTTTTCGATTGGCAATATGCGCCGGATGTGGTTTCTCCGAGAAAAATAATATTTTCGGATGGTGTAATCATTTTATTTTTGTAATATTGCACCTTTAAAAACGTTCAGACATGAGTTCAGAGAAAGAAGAAAAAATCAGAGATGCGTTTGACAGCAAGGATTGGAATGAGATAAAAACGGAAGATTCATGGCGTATCTTCAAAATTATGTCAGAATTTGTGGAAGGATACGAGAAATTGGGCAGAATAGGTCCGTGCGTGTCCATATTCGGCTCTGCGCGTACCACTCCCGACCACAAATACTACAAAATTGCGGAAGAAATTGCCTTCAAGCTGACACAATTCGGGTACGGCGTCATCACAGGCGGCGGGCCGGGAATCATGGAAGCCGGAAATCTGGGCGCTATGCGAGGAAAGGGACGATCGGTGGGGTTGAACATCAATCTGCCTTTTGAGCAATCACACAATCTGTTCATTGACCCCGACAAACTGATAACTTTCGATCATTTTTTCGTGCGGAAAACCATGTTTGTCAAGTATGCACAGGGATTCATCGCCTTACCCGGCGGATTCGGCACCCTGGACGAACTGTTTGAAGCGTTGACCCTGATGCAGACCGAAAAAATCGGACGATTTCCCATCGTTCTGGTAGGCAAATCCTATTGGGAGGGGCTGATCCAATGGATTCGAGACACAGTTCTGAGCGAGTACGACTACATCAAGGAAGCGGATCTGGAGATATTCACCATTGTGGACAATGCCGACGATGCGGTCGATATCATAAATAAATTTTATTCAAAATATTTGCTCAGTCCTAATTTTTAAATCGAACAGATTGTTATATATTTGCCGATAATTAAATCCGAAACCGAATGATTAATCGTATTTTCATACCGATAGTTGCAGGAATAGCAATGATGCTGGGGGGATTCTTTTTTTACCAGAAAGGCGCGTTGAAAATAGAGATAGACGCGCCCGACACCATTGTGGGAGGAACGGAAGTCACCGTCAATGTAACCTTTACGAAAGGCAAGTTGAGTAATTTTGCACGTTTCCAGCAGGATATTCCTTACGGATTCACCGTGAAATCCGAAAATTCCGCCAACGCCGACTTTAGCTTTGAAGATCGGAAAATTCGCCTGATATGGTTGAATCTGCCCGACAAAAGCGAGTTCACCGCCTCTTATATCATCATTGCCGACGAACGTATGTCGGGAAATTTCGACTTGGGAGGAACTTTTTCGTATGTTGAAGGTAACGCCCGTAAATCCTATGATATAGCGGCAAAAACAATATCCGTCATCCCTTCTCCGAATGTTGCACACTCTCTGGTGATAGACATAGGAGATTTTGCCAAAACGGCAACCGTCGCCCAAGCACAGACGGAAACAAGCCCGTCGCCGCCCGCCGCAAAACCCGATGAAACCGTACAACAAGCGGTTGCCGAAAAGCCCTTGCCGCCGGAAACACAACCGAATAAAAGCGCAACCGAAAAAGAATCTCCCGTATCGGAGGTTGCTCAGCCTTCACAAACAACTCCGGTTTACGTTGCCGCAACGACAGAAAGCGCTCCGTCACAACCGGTTACAACGCCGGAATTGCCGGTGCGGATAGCTGATCCCGCCCATGAACTCAACCTCATGCTGAGTAATGAAAACAGCGTGTATTATCGTGTGCAGATTGCGGCAGGTCATAAACCCGTGAATATTGTCCGCTACTTCGGGCGACATATCCTCAATTTTGAGGTAAAGCGAGAGCAACACGAAGGATGGTACAAATATTCGATAGGATCGTTTCAGGAATATCGCGATGCACGCAATTGCCGCGAACAACTCAACAACACCATGCTGAATGGCGCTTTTGTGTCGGCATACAACAACGGCAGAAGAATTACCGTACAGGAAGCGTTGATGATGTCGCACCAACAGTGGGTAAGATAATTGGCAACCAAACATCACCTATACCCGTCATGAAAATTTGAATGGAATGAAGTCACTCACAAAAATAGCGATGTTCGCAGGGGTAACGATAGCGTTCATGACGAAACCCGTTATCGCTCAGGACGTTGACGACGACGAAACGGCCATTAACCTTCTGACACGAACAGACACCTTGGAAAATCCGGTGTACATGCCTGTCGTGGGCTTAGGCGTGGGGTATTTCAATTTTCACGGCGACGTAAAAAACGCCTATTCCAGCATCACGGCGGGGAAGCCCGCATTACGCATCAACGTAGCATCCTATATCGGTAAAACACACCAACTGAGAGGCAATCTGGTATTCATGACCGGCAATGTGTCCGGCAACCAGCGCACGGTGACAGACACCAGCCAATACAAAAACCTGAATTTCATGTCCACCATTTTCAGTTTCGGATTCAATATCCATTACAGTTTCAAACCGCTGATACGGGGGAAATATCTGGAACCGTTCATATCGCTGGGTATCGAAACGATGAGTTTCAACTCCAAAGCCGATTATCTGGACAAAGATAAAAACCGCTACTATTATTGGAGCGACGGCACCATACGCACAGTGCACGAAAGTCCGGGTATTCCCGACGATCTGTATCTGACTCAGCGCGATTACAATTATGAGACAGATTTGCGATCCGTCGCCAAACAAAGAAGCGGATTGAGCAAATACGGCACGTTCTCCTTTGCCGTGCCGGTAGATGTCGGTTTTGATTTCAATATCTCCGAAAGAGTGACCTTGCGTGCTGCCACATCGTTGCACTACACGTTCACCGATCTGTTTGACGACATGACTTTCAAATCCAAAAACGAGGAATACAAAGGCAAGAAAGGGAACGACTGGTTTACGTTTTCCTACATATCTCTTCATTTGGATTTGTTCTCACAGGATAAAGTAAAAGTGGTGGAAGAACTTTTCGCCGACGCGGATGATTATGACATGGCAATGTATGATGATCAGGACAATGACGGCGTCTTTGACGGATGGGACAAATGCCCGAATACACCCGCAGAAGTGCCTGTGGATTCACTGGGGTGCCCGTTTGACAAGGACAACGACGGTGTGCCTGACTATCTTGACCAGGAAACATCACGCGACGGCGCTATCGTGGACGAGTTTGGCGTTGAAATCAACGAAAACACCATCGTAGAGCTGCTGGGACAACCCGCCCTGCTGCGCCAGGACGTAGAAGCATACCTCTCCCGTAACCGATCGACCGTCCGCAAAAAAGGCACGCCGATACCTGACAAATTCAAACAGATGGATAGAGACAACGACGGATATATATCTTTCGACGAATTGTTGCATGCCATTGATGCCTATTTTGACGGCACGTCCAACTATTCGCCGACTGATATCAGAGAGTTGAACAATTTCTTTTTCGATCAGTAACCGTTTACAGCCATCAGCCGACTTACCATATACAGCGCATCGGCAGGATCGGGCAAAACCTACACCATCAGCAAAGAGTACATCAAACTGCTGTTGCAACGCCCCGACAACTACCGGCATATCCTTGCGGTGACTTTTACCAACAAGGCAACCGAAGAGATGAAAAGCCGCATCATAGAACACCTGTACGGAATCGGAACAGGCAAAGACCGGCAATACATACACGACCTGTCACAGGAAACGGGCATGTCCGAAACCAAAATCATTGATACGGGCAAGGTCGCCCTGGCAAAACTGCTGCATGATTACACACACTTTTCGGTGTTCACCATCGACAGTTTTTTTCAGAAAGTGATTCGGTCTTTTGCACGGGAACTCGGTATCCATACCGCTTACAATGTGGAACTCGACCAAACTTCAATACTGGATGAAGCCATTGATTTGATGCTGGATAAACTGGACGAACAATCGTTTCTGAAAGAATGGCTGGTGGACTGGGCGCAGCGCAAAATTGAAGAAGGCAAGTCGTGGAACTTCAAATGGGACATTCACCGTTTGGGCAGCGAACTGTTTGCCGAAGAACTGAAACTGACCGATGATGAACGTTTTGCGGAAATCACCGATAAAAAACGGATTGAAGTCATCAGGCTGAAACACGAACATGACTTGAGTCTGTACAAAAACGCACTCAAAGACATCGGCAAACGATCCATGGACAAAATGGCGAAATTCAACTTATCCTCAGACGATTTCGCCTATAAAAACAGCGGTGTGGGCGGATATTTCCGAAAACTGTCGGAAGGCATCGACGCATTGCGTAACACTTACGTAGAGAAGGCATGCACAGGCGTAGAAGCATGGTACGGCACGAAATCGTGCCGCAAACAGGATATTGAGGAGGCATGGGCAGACGGGCTGGGCGTGATGCTGGAAGAAGCCGTCGGTTTGCAAGTCGGCAAGGGAAAAGATGTAGCCACCTCGCAAGTCATCCTGAAACACCTGCACGTGTTGGGTATCCTCTCTGACCTGATGGAATGCGTGAAGGAATACACGCGCGACCAAAACCTCATCCTTATATCTTCCGCTGCCGATTTCCTGAGAAAAATCATTGCCGAATCCGATGCGCCTTTCATGTACGAACGCGTGGGAAATTTCTACCACCATTTCATGATAGACGAATTTCAGGACACCTCGACGATACAGTATCTGAATTTCCGTCCGCTCATCGAAAACAGCCTCGCCTCCGGCTATGCCGATTGGATAGTGGGCGACGTCAAACAATCCATCTACCGCTGGCGCAACACCGACTGGAAAATACTTGCCGAAAAAGCAAAAGCCGGCTTTAGTGCCTATCCCGTCCTGAAAAAGTCGCTCAACGTCAATCGGCGTAGCGCTCCGGAAGTGGTACGCTTCAATAACGCATTTTTTCGCGAAGCGGTGGAACAGATTTGCGCCGCTTTCGCAAAAGAAAAAAACGCTACGGACGAACCGGCGGCAGACATTCGCCGTGCGTACAGCGATGCATATCAATATCTCCCCGAAAATCAAACCACAAAACCGCAAGGGTATGTGCGGATCGCCATGATGCCATGCCCCAAAAAAAACGGAAACGGAGAAGATCGTGAAACATGGAAAGAGAAAGTGATGCAGCAACTGCCTCAAGACATAGAGCGGTTGCAGGATATGGGTTACCGCCTGTCCGACATCGCCATATTGGTGCGCGAAAACAAAGAAGCGCAGGACATTGCCTCCGCACTGCTGCGTTACGGGGAGGAGCATCCGGGCAAATACCGCTACGAAGTGCTGTCCGACGAATCGTTACTGCTCGCCGGCGCACCGTCCGTCCGTTGGCTGGTGGCAGCCATGCATTTGCTCATTAACCCGCAAGACCTTATCAACAGAACCCTCTTGCACCACGAACAGGAGCAGTATCTGCAAAGCGACAGGATGACCGGTATTGCCGAAATGACGGACAAAGAGCGACAGGAATGGCAAAGCCTGCCGGTGTACGAACTCGCAAGCAGGCTGATACAAGAGAGCGGACTGGACGGTAACGAAGAACAACAGCCTTTCATACAGGCTTTCCGTGATGTGCTCCTGCAATATTCCCGCCGTGAAATCACCGATGTGCACTCATTCCTCGCATGGTGGGACGAGCACAGAAACAAACATTTTGTGTCCATGCCCGACGGACAGGACGCCATCCGCCTGATGACCATCCACAGAGCAAAAGGAATGGAATTTAACGCGGTGCTGCTCCCCTTTTGCAGCTGGCAACTGGCTAAACCCGGGAAAATCCTGTGGTGTCGCCCGCCCGAATCCTGCGCCGACATACCCCTGCTCCCGTTGCGTTTTGAAAGCAAACTCGGCGACACGATTTTTGTAAACGCATATCTGAAAGAAAAAATGATGTCCTTCATCGACAACCTCAACCTGCTGTATGTGGCGTTTACCCGCGCAAAAAAATCATTGCTGGTATACACCGTCCAAGGCAGTGAAGAAAAATTTACCGAAACAGGCGACCTCATTCGCCGGATTTTTCTGCGTCCCGAAGCGAAAAAAGACGAAAATAAAGACTGTATCTCTCTGTGTGTCAAAGAATCTTCCGATGGTTGCCTGATATTCGAACTGGGCAGCTTGTCGGAAATCACCGGCGGACAATCACCGGCGCGCGGCAGAGGCAAGGAGCGCCTTGCCGCACGCCGCACACTGCACACCGCCAACCGTAACTACGTACCCCACATCACTCGCGGCAGCGCACAAATGGACAGAGGAAAATTGCTGCACGAAATTTTCCGGCACATCACCACCGCAGAAGATCTGGAGCGCGAAGTGAACGCTTGCATCAGCGCGGGTAAATTACCCGAAAAGGAAAGGGAAACGATCGCCGGTACAGTACGGCAAATGCTCCAAAACCCAACCGTCGGCCGGTGGTTTTCGGGCAACATCCAAGTAAAAACGGAAGCTGAAATACTTCTTCCGGACGGTTCGGTGGCGCGCCCCGACCGCATTGTGTTCACACAAGACGGAAAAGTGCAGGTGATTGACTACAAATTCGGGGAAAAAGAATCGCCCGCCCACACCGAGCAAGTGCGCCATTACATGCGACAACTGAGCGGCATGGGATACTCAAGCGTCGAAGGATTCCTCTGGTACGTGACACAGAGCAAGATTGTGCCTGTCTGTCAGGGACGGGTGACGTAAGCAACATCCATCCCAAAATGTCCGTTTCAACCGGATAGATATTGGGGAATTATGTCGCACAAAGCATCATTCATAAAAAACATACGGACTCAGCGGAACGACGTTGATGACGACGCATCATTCTATTCGAATCTGCGGCGGTTCATCAAGATGCCTTCCGTTCCAAATCGTCCAGCCTTTTTTCCTGTTTTTCTTACTTTTTTCTGATTGTTTTTAGATCAGTTTAATATCAATTAGTTACCAAAAAGTTTTTTGTTTTTTGGGGTGTCCCATTGAGAAAAACAGGAAAAAAGCCTATTGCCACACATGCCCGAATCCATAGCAACACCGGCCAACCCAAACAAAAAAAAACGAAATAAAAACAGCTCCCGTATGCACGCCA
>JAISWR010000113.1 GCA_031270985.1 Bacteroidales bacterium
ATAAATATCAAAATTTTGTTGTAATTTTACGGCGATTTTTTTAACAGAGTTTTATTGAAATTCAACATTAACATTTAAAAACGTAAAAGTTATGAGTACTCATCATTGGGATTATATTCCCAAAAAGGATTCGGAACTGGTGCCTTGGAGCGCCAATTTCACCTCGCAGATAGAGGCTAATGCTGTTGCATGGAGTATTTCCGCTGAGGAAGTCGCCGCTTTGCGCACTGCCAACGATTCGTTTACAGCGTTTCAAAAGCAGGCCGACAGTCCGGCGAAGAACTCCATCGTTGTAGCGGAGAAGAATGCCGCCCGCAAAACGCTTGAGGGCATCATTCGTACGCTGGCGGGATTTCGTCTGAAGAACCCCATCATCACCGATGCCGAACGCATCGCGATGGGTCTTCACGTACACGATACCACGCCATCAACTATCTTCCCTCCGCACACGCGCCCCGAAATCAACCTTGACGTGGTCGATTTCCGTCGTCTGAAAGTCATCTTTCACGACCAGGGCAGCGACAGCAAAGCAAAGCCCTACGGAGTAAACGGCGCAGTGATTATCTACGCGGTGCTTGACACCCCGCCTGCCGATCACAACGCTCTTACCCGCAGCGTGCTTGCTACCCGCACTCCGCACATCCTCGAATTTACCGAAGAAGAACGCGGAAAAACGGTGTACGTCGCTATCTGCTGGCAGAATGAAAAGGGCGAAAAAGGCCCTTGGAGCGAGATTGAGAGCGCGATTGTGCCGTAAAACGTAGGGGCAAAATATGTTTTGCCCTTACAACAGGGATGCAGACAAATAGTTCGCATCCCTTTTTTTGTGTGGCTACCTCCACAGCGGCTCGTCGCGCCAGTCGGCAGGAAATCCCATAGCCTTAATATCGACAGTCGGATATTCCGTCAGCAGCAATTTGAGTTTTTGTGTAAATGTGTTGTGCGGTGAAACGGTGAACAGGAAGTATTTTACGATACAAATGCGGTAGTAAATACGTTTCATGTCGGTTGTTGTGCCGTCTATCCACGGAAAGGCGGGCGATTTGAGCGGAGCCGGAATGAGCGGATTTTCCCTGTTCCACGTCCGGTTATGATGTCCGCACAGATTTCGCAAGCTCACCAGCGATACCATCCACGAGGAAAAGGCAGGTACGGACAGCCCGAAGTAGCCGGCAACTTTCTTTTGAATTGATTTGTATTTCAAATTGTTGAATGTGCTGCACAGTACGCCGAAAGGCGCGATTTCGGCTATCATCCATGCCGGAGGGAAAGGATTGGCATATTTATTTTTAAAATGAACAATAAACTCCTCATTCGTTTTATCCAGCTCCGACCGGATAATGGACAGGCGTTTGGCAAAAATAGCCGGATTATTAAAATGCTGCGCGTCGGTCATCCAAAAAACATCGTGCAATGCATCGCTAATCCAGTTGCTCATTGCGCTACGAACCGCCACTTCGATTTTTTCAATCTCATTGAAAAGCAAAATCCGTAATTTCCGGTCGAAGCGGTACATATTCATCACCAAATCAAATGTAGCGCCGTCTTTATAAAGATGGTCTGTTTTAGGGTCTTTCAACAGGGGATAGCAGTAAGCGCTCAACCGGAAATACCCGATATTGGCGATATAAGCAACAGCCTTTTGCTCATCAGGGATAGACAACCCGCGACTTCTTAACAGGGGAATCAAATCCTGTGGTAGCGTACAGGTTTTAGTATAATTTACTTTCATAACAATATAAAAAAACGCCCCGAAGATTTGAGCATTGTATAGAGGCTTGGCGGGTGCTGACGGGTGCAAAAGTACAGCAAATATTTGAATTGACCAAATATTTTTTTTGTTAATAATAGAACGCGCTAAGAATCAGGGATAAACAGCCAGCAACTTTTCAGCAAAGGAATCAAATCCTGTGGAAGCGTACAGGTTTTAGTATAATTTACTTTCATAACAATATAAATAAAACGCCCCGCCGATTTGAGCATCTATCCCGAAAATGGACATACCTATCCTGATTATGGACATCAGCGTAAGGATTAATGCCGTACTTTTGCGCCCAAATGAGTAAGAATTTGAAATAATGCAATGAATTTAAAAACATTTATAGAGCGTCCTGTACTTTCCGCCGTTATTTCGATTGTGATTGTGGTGATGGGCGTTATCAGCCTGTTCAACCTGCCGGTGGAGCGGTTTCCCGACATAGCGCCGCCCACTGTTAACGTCAGCACAAGCTATTTTGGCGCGAGCGCCGAGACCGTGCTGAAAAGCGTCATTACTCCTCTGGAAGAGGCTATCAACGGGGTAGAGAACATGACGTACATGACCTCCAACGCAACCAACACCGGCTCGGCATGGATAAGTATTTTTTTCAAACAGGGAACCGACCCTGATATGGCGGCGGTAAACGTGCAGAATCGCGTATCGAGGGCTATCGGACAGCTGCCCGCCGAGGTAACGCAGGTGGGCGTCAGCGTCATCAAGCGGCAGAACAGCACGCTGCAAATCTTTTCGGTTTACAGCCCCGACGATTCCTTCGACGAAAATTTCCTTGCCAACTATTTTTACATCAACCTGCGTCCCGAAATACTCCGCATATCGGGCGTTGGCGAAGTACAGTCGTACAGCAACTCCTATTCGATGCGTATCTGGCTGAAACCCGACGTGATGGCGCAGTACCGGCTTGTCCCGGAAGACGTCCGTGCAGCGCTGGCAGCGCAAAACATCGAAGCCGCACCGGCACATTCGGCGAAAACACAATGGAAACGCACCAGTACACCATGAAATACAGGGGACGCATGGCAACCCCCGAAGAATTTGGCGAAATCGTCATCCGAAGCACGCCGGACGGCGAAGTGTTGAAGATGAAAGACATCGCCCGTGTGGAATTGGGACAGGACAGTTACGCCTATCGCGGAACACTTGACGGACACCCCGGAATCACGTGCATGGTATTTCAGACGGCAGGCTCCAATGCAACGACCGTCAACCGGGAAATCGACGCTTTTCTGACAGAGGCGTCCGAAAATCTTCCCAAAGGAATTGCCATAGAGCAGCTTATGAGCAGCAACAGCTTCCTGTTTGCCGCTATCAACGGAGTGGTCAGGACGCTGCTGGAAGCCATCCTGCTGGTTATACTTGTGGTGTACATATTCCTGCAAGACATTCGCTCCACGCTTATCCCGCTGGCAGGTGTTGCGGTGTCGCTGGTCGGCACGTTTGCCTTTATGCTGCTGGCGGGATTCAGCATCAACCTGATTACGCTGTTTGCCTTGGTGCTGGTTATCGGCACGGTGGTGGACGACGCCATTATCGTGGTCGAAGCGGTGCAGGCGCGTTTCGATGCAGGCTACCGTTCGCCCTACACGGCAAGCGTTGATGCCATGAAAGGCATCAGCAACGCCGTTATTTCTTCATCGCTGGTTTTCATGGCGGTATTTGTCCCCGTATCCTTTATGGGTGGAACGTCGGGAACGTTTTACACGCAGTTCGGTTTGACAATGGCGGTTGCCGTGGGCATTTCGGCTGTCAACGCCCTGACGCTAAGCCCTGCCCTGTGCGCCCTGCTGTTGCGCCCTTACCTGAATGAAGACGGCAGCGGGAAAAGCAACTTTGCCGCCCGCTTCCGCAAATCGTTCAACGCCGCATTCGGCATAATGGCAAGGAAGTATGGGAAAGGCACATCGTTTTTTATCAGGCGCAAATGGCTCGCGTGGTCGGTTATCGGAGCGTCGGTCGTACTGCTCGTTATCCTGATGAACACGACCAAAACAAGCCTTGTTCCCGAGGAAGATCAGGGCGTCGTTTTTGTAAGCGTTACCACCGCCCCCGGCAATTCGCTTCAAACTACCGACGAAATTATAGAGCGGATACGGCAACGGATAAAAGACATTCCGCAGATACAACACATGGCGACGACTACCGGTTACAGCATGGTTTCGGGCGAAGGAAGCATGACGGGGTCGCTGTCTATCCCGCTAAAACCGTGGAAAGAACGTCCGAACAGAGAAGACCATATTCAGTCGGTCATTAACCGGATTTATGACCTGACGGCGGATATAAAGGACGCTTCCATTTTTGTCATGTCGTCGGGTATGATTCCCGGTTACGGAATGGGCAATTCGCTTGATGTAAACATTCAGGACAAAACAGGCGGCGACATCAACACGTTTTTCGGTATAACGCAGCAGTATATCGAAGCGTTGAACCGCCGTCCCGAAATCGAAAGGGCTTATTCGGGCTTCGACGTCAAATTTCCGCAGTGGCAGGTGGAAGTCGATGCCGCCAAATGTCTGCGTGCGGGCATTTCTCCGGAAAACGTGCTCTCAACGCTTGGCGGATACTACGGCGGAATATACGCCTCAAACTTCAACCGTTTTTCAAAAATATACCGCGTAATGGTTCAGGCAGCCCCCGAATACCGCGCAAACGAAGCCTCGCTGGACAACACGTTCGTGCGGCTGAACAGCGGTGAAATGGCGCCGCTAAGTCAGTTCGTTACCCTGACAAAGGTGTATGGCGCCGAATCCCTAAAGCGTTTCAACATGTACAACGCTATCGGCGTAAGCGCTTCTCCCGCGGATGGATACAGCACGGGCGACGCTATCAACGCCGTGAAGGAAACCGCCGCAGAATCCCTGCCCGTCGGCTACGGCTACGACTTTGGCAGCATTACCCGCGAAGAAAATCAGCAGTCCGGCACAATCGTTGTCATTTTCGGTATTTGCCTGCTGATGGTGTACCTCATATTGAGCGCCCTCTACGAAAGTTTCCTCATTCCGTTCGCCGTGCTGTTGAGCATTCCCACAGGTCTGGCAGGCAGCTTTTTGTTTGCCAAAATGATGGGACTTGAAAACAACATTTACTTACAGACAGGGCTGATTATGCTTATCGGTCTGCTTGCCAAGACCGCTATTTTGATTACCGAATATGCCGTCGAACGGCGCAAGTCGGGCATGAGCCTTGCCGAAGCCGCGCAAACTGCCGCCCAGGCCCGCCTTCGTCCCATACTGATGACTGCCCTGGCAATGATTGCCGGCTTGCTTCCGCTGATGTTTTCGAGCGGCGCAGGCGCTAACGGCAACAGCTCGCTGGGTACGGGCGTTGTCGGCGGGCTGCTGGTCGGGATGATGGCATTGCTGCTGCTCGTACCCTCGCTGTTTACCGTTTTTCAGTGGCTGCACGAGAAAACGCGCACTAATCGGATTATTGATGAAACAGAGGAGGAAAAGAAATGAAAAAAGTCATTATAACAGTCGTCTTTACGATATTCATATTGAACAGTTGCGGGATATACAAGCCCGACACGCGCCCCGAAGTAGCAACCGACAACCTGTTCGGCTCTACCGTAGAAACCGCCGACACAGTAACCATCGGCAACCTGCAATGGCAGGAAATTTTTACCGACGCCGATTTGCAAGGGCTTATTCGCACAGGTTTGGAAAACAATACCGATTTACGGATTGCCCGCCTGCGCATCACCCGGTCGGAAGCCTCGCTGAAAGCGGCAAAGATGTCGTATTTTCCTGCCGTATCGCTCAATCCGCAGGCAGCAGTCGGCAGCTTCGACGGCAGCAATCCTTCAAAAACCTACCAATTGCCTGTCAGCGCAAGCTGGGAAGCCGATATTTTCGGCAGGCTGACGAATATCAAGCGGCAGCAAAGAGCGGCGCTGGAGCAAAGCGAAGCCTACCGTCAGGCGGTGCAGACATCGTTGATTGCCCACATCGCCAACTCGTACTGTACCCTGCTGATGCTTGACAAACAGCTGGAAATTACCGCGCAAACAGAAATCACTTGGGAAGAAAACGTAAAAGCGATGCGTGCGCTGAAAACGGCAGGGCAAACCAGCGAAGCCGCCGTAGCGCAAGCCGAAGCCAACAAGCTATCGGTAACCGCCGCCATCATCGACCTGAAACGGCAAATCACGGAGGTAGAAAACGCCCTGTGCGCCGCGTTGGGCGAAACGCCTCACGCAATCACGCGCGGCAGGCTCGAAAACCAGTCGTTGCCCGAAACTCTTTCCGTTGGAATACCCTTGCAGCTACTATCCAACCGTCCCGACGTAATGAGCGCCGAAGCCTCGCTAAAGCAGGCTTTCTACGCCGTGGGCGAAGCGCGTTCCTACTTTTACCCTTCCCTCACGTTGAGCGGAAGCGTCGGCTGGACAAACAGCGGCGGAGCGGTCATCAGCAATCCGGGCGCTTTGCTGTGGCAGGCGATCGGTTCGCTCACGCAACCGCTGTTCAGTCAGGGCAGGAACAAAGCCCGTCTGGAAACAGCCAAAGCGCAGCAGGAAGAAGCCAAACTCTTCTTCCAACAGACCCTGCTGAACGCAGGCGCAGAAGTGAATAACGCGCT
>JAISWR010000136.1 GCA_031270985.1 Bacteroidales bacterium
CGCTTTGAGTAAATTTATTTACGCTTTGAGTAAATTTATTTACGCTTTGAGTAAATTTTGTTTCGCACGTGTGCAAATGCCCTTCCCTGCAACCCGCCACATTCCAGCCTTTGCCGTGATAGAAATCAAAAAACCGCCGACAGTACGTTCCACAAATAATGTAGGGTGCAACCCTGTGTGGTTGCCCTCTTGTTTTTCTCGTTGTTTTCAGAGCAGTTTAATATCAATTAGTTACCAGAAAGTTTTTTTGTTTTTTGGGTGTCCCATTGAGAAAAACAGGGGAAGGCAGTGCAGCACAAGCGGTATGCGCCCGCCCGCCCGATGATCTACTGGACGCTGGATGGCTGGGACGTGGAACTGCCCTACCAGTCCAAGCCGGAAAAAGGCGCCACCACCTACCACAATTATCACACCATCGTACTTCCCGCTTCGTTTTCCATCGCCGGCAAGCTGATGATGAACACGGTACCTTCGTTTTGTTTGGTGCGGAAACTGATGGTGCCACCCGATCCTTCAATGATGTTCCGTACAATTGCCAATCCTACGCCCATTCCGCTAGATTTGGTGGTAAAGTTCGGGCGGAAAATCTTTTCCTGCATGTTTTCGGGAATCCCCATTCCGTTATCTTTGATGCGTATCCAGATGACTTTGTTCAGTTTCAGCACGTCAATCTGTATCTGTGCGGGACGTTCTTTGGGGATGGCTTGCATTGCGTTTTTGAACAGATTGATGAACACCCGCGAAATCTGTTCTTTGTCGGCAAAGATGATAGCGCTGTCCAGTCCGTGAAAGTCGAGGTGAAATGCACGTTTGTTGTCGCCCGTGGCATACAGGGGCACTACGTCGTTGATGCTGGTGATGATGTCCATCAGCCGGTTGTGTACGGAGGGCATCTTGGCGAAATTGGAAAACTCGGTAGCGATAGCCGACAGGTTGTCTATCTGTTCGACGAGCGAGTGGGATATTTTTTCCATGTAATCGGAAAAGCGCTCGGATTTGTTGTCCCATGCCCGTTTGAGGTGTTGTATGCTCAGTTTCATGGGGGTGAGCGGGTTGTTGATTTCGTGGGCGATTTGTTTCGCCATGTCGCGCCATGCCGATTCTCTTTCGGAGCGCGCCAACTGTGAGGCGCTTTGTGCCAATTCTTCTATGGCGCGGTTGTATTCCATCACCAGTTTGCCGATTTCGTCGTTTTTGCTGTAGCGTATGGGGTCGTTTTTTTCGCCCAGCCTGATGTTGCGGAATTTTTCCTGCAGCAGGATTAGCGGATGGATAATCTGGTTGCTCATCACCACCGAAATAATCACCGTCAGCAGGATGATGATCATGTAAAAGTTCGTGATGGCAAGCACCAGACTGGATATTTCTTCCCTGAATTCATCTTGTTGGGTAAAATACGTCAGGTTCAGAAAAGCAATAACGTTGTTGCCCGTCACAAAGGGTTCGTAAGCGGAGATGTACTTCAATCCGCCGATTTCTTCCCGTTCCAGTATGGATGCCCGCTGACCGAAGGTGAGTTTGACGAAAGCGTCGGGATTGATTTGCCTGCTGAGCAAACCCTTGTCGAATATGTCGGGCAGCGAAGTGGCGATGAGTTTTCCGTGTATGTCGAACAGGTTGATGTCGGTGAAAAATGTGCCGCGCAAGGCCATCAGGATTTCCGTCAATTCGTCCGGATTTTCCGTCAATTGATGATTGCGCCCCTGCCGTGACTGAATGATGTCCGAAAGTTCTCGGTGTACGGACTGCATTTTCTCCTTCGTCAGTCCGTCATATTTGGTACGGTATTGGCGACTGATATAGAATATGGTATAAATGCCGATGATGCCGAACGACATGACGATGCAAACAATCATCGAATACTGTATTTTGTGTTGCAATCCCCAGCGGAACGTTTGTTTCGACGGGAGGGACATCATCAGAGTGCAGGCGGAGAGCATCAGGAAAACGAAAAGGAAGATGTAGGAAAAGTTGACGATGATGTCCGTTAAGCGGGTGGAGCGTGAACTCAGCACAATCATGCTGGTTTTGTCGGGCGTGTACACCAGATGTTCCATTCCGTCGGCAACGATGGTGTAATAATCGCTTCCGGAAGCGGATTTGAAAATGTCGCCGCTCAGATTGTAATTGAACGTTCCCGACTGGCTGATGCGGCGATTGTTCCAATATTTCGCCCACGAATAGCCTTTCAGGTTGTTTTTGACGGTACGCTGGTCGATGAGCAGTTCGGGATACCCTATGCCGTCGGTATCCCCGCCCATCCATATTTCAATGAACAGATGCAACGGATAACCGTCTCCCTTTTCTTTTCTGAACCAGCCCAGATAGGACGGATACTGGTCGGTTTGTTGCCGGTTGATGAAGTAGAACTGCGAACGGGAGAGCGGTGTACCGATCTGTTCTATCATCCGCCTGAAAAAGTTGACGCAATTGGGAACTCTTGCTCCGCCCGACAACTCCAGCGAATCGCTGTCGCTACACACCACGCACTGATAATATCGATAGGAATTCCAATAAGAACTGTAAAAATAGATGCGTTTCACATAGTCCACTATTTCCTTGTTGCGGTCATACATATAATCCGTCATGACGGTGTCGGTGATGATGTTCTCGGACACCTCGCGGAGCAATGATTCGGCAATCAGATCATGAGGCGACGCCAGATTGGTAATAATCACCTTTTTCCGGTCGTTGTATTTCAACGAACTGAATGTATTGATGTATGCGGTGACCAACACCGACGCCACAAAAATCATGAGGACAAAATGAGAATATTTGTACCTTATTGAGCGTTTCAGGCGGATACCCGCCATAATGCCTACCATGCCGGCAAAGCACAACACGGAAAAACCGTCAACATACCATCCGGCGAGCAAACACACAATGATTACCGGCGAAGCGATCATGGCGCAAAGGATGAGAAACTGCCGAAAACTCGTGTCCCGACGGCAAAGCAGCAGTGTTTTGTCCAGCAGCAGACAGAACGAAAATACCCACATCATGATGATGAGATAACTTATAAGGGTATGCCGGCCCAGAAACGTGTTGTGGTTTGGCCCCTCAAACATGTCCGACGAATTGAACACCAGCGTCTTCAACAACGGACCTATGGAAAAGAAAAACACTGTTGCCGTCAATAAGAGGATCAACATCCACAGATAATATTTCCACCGATTTTCGTACGAAAAGGCTATCCGCAAATGACGGTAAAGCCCGATAATGAAAACGCAAACGAACAGCGACCACAGGAAAAGGTCACCCAGCGAAGGAAACCACTCCGAAGCATACCAAACAGGATTGAACATGTCCAATTCGTAGAAATATGGCGGGATATGCCATTTCTGCATCAAGTAACGCAACAGCAGCAATATGACGGTGAAAAAAGGCAGGTACAGGTTTTTTTTACGGGCTTCCTTCAATCTTTTGAACAATGAATCCACCAGCAGGAAAAACACAAGTATGGCGCAGAAATAAGCTATGGCAGGCACCATCGCCTGATAGCGGTAGCGGCACGTGCCGTCGAATATCAGCGCCCACACAAAACGTCCATTTCCATCGTAAATTGGATAGTAACCCTTCTGCATTTCCGGAAAGATCTTCACATTGTCAGGCAATCCGAAGTCTTTTTGAAAGGCTGTGGGCAAGTATTTGTTGTCATAGTACACGTTTTTGATGAGTATCAGCCCCACAATCGTGTAATCCCCGTACGGATACACGTACGACGCATATCGCCCCTTGTTGGTAATGCTGATGTAAGGCTTGTCAAACCCCGACTCGGAAAACCGCCCCGCAACAGGCACATCTTTGGTAGACCAATACATGAGTCTGTCATCTCGGTACACAAAAATATACAACCCCTGTTTGTCCGGCTCCTCTCCGTCAATCGCCTGATACAGACGAAAAAAAACGGAATCGGAAACATTCAGGTTCTGTTTGGTTTTTTCTACATATTCATTCAATTTCTGTTCCTTGTGGAGAAATATTTTCTGTATCCGTTCCGCATGACGGGTGTCAAAGCGGGGAAACAAAATACCCGTTTCCACAAGTTTGGCAAACAGCAACAGACACACCAAAATAATCAGCAACCGCAACGAAATGTTGTTGACATACATCCTCCGTTTGAGCATGTACAGCCGTTTTATCAGCGAAATTTTACGCCTTGCCGTCATCCGGTGTTTTATTTGGAGGGACAAATTTACACGATTATCACATACGGACGGATAAAAACAACAAAAAAACTCCTGCGGGGGCAAAGCAAACACATCTAAAGACACGGGAAAGGCTTATTTTTTGGCATTGCCGAAAGACCGTGCGCTTCACCGCCGCAGGCAGATGAAACACAACCTGCGGACAGCGGACAAATCTTTTTTATCATCCGCCTTTCGGGCTAATCCGCTGCAAAATGCGATATTTGAGTTTTATTTTCAGTAATGCTGTCGAGTTATCCCGCACAATTCCCTAAAGAGCTAAAAATAATTCGTCCGGATACAATGTTTTTTTGTATCTTCGCCGCCAAAATGATGCAATCATGTTGGCGGTAATTTTATTCATCAGCGGAGGGGAAATTTTTATAATTTTGCTCGCTATCCTGCTGTGTTTCGGGGCAGAAAAAATTCCCGAATTTGCTCGGATGATGGGTAAGGGGGTGCGTGAATTCAGAAAAGCCACCGACGATATCAAACGCGAACTGAACAACAGCACATCGGACATCAAAAAAGACATACAGGCCATCGGTAACGACGTATCCGGCACATTGAACAAAGCGATTGCCGAACCGGTGCAAAAAACCACGGACGAAACCGTTGCGGCGCTGGAGGATTATAGCAACAGCATGGATGATTATTACTATAACAACAAGGATTACAACAATGCGTCAGTCGACGAATACGCTCCTGCGAGCGGAACAGGTGACGCTTCAACCCCACAGGCATGATACAGGGAAAAAATATCACCAAATCTTTCGGCAACCTACAAGTACTCAAAGGGATTGACATCACGATACCCGAAGGAAAAATTGTCTCTATTGTGGGGGCGAGTGGAGCAGGCAAAACCACCTTGTTGCAAATACTCGGTACGTTGAGTCGTCCCACCTCAGGCAAGGTGCTGATAGACCAAAAGGAGGTAAGCCGACTGAACGAAAAGGAACTGTCGAAATTTCGTAACCGGCATATCGGTTTTGTGTTCCAGTTCCATCACTTGCTGTCTGAGTTTTCTGCGCTGGAAAACGTGTGTATCCCTGCGTTCATCCGTCAGACGCCGAAAGCGACGGCAGAGCGAAAAGCCAAAGACCTGCTGACCTTTCTTGGCTTGAGCGAGCGCATGTCGCACAAACCGGACGAATTGTCGGGCGGAGAGCAACAGCGTGTTGCTGTGGCGCGGGCGCTCATCAACGATCCTACGGTGATTTTTGCCGACGAGCCGTCGGGAAATCTGGATTCCAAGAACAAGCAAGAACTTCATTCGTTGTTCTTTACCTTGCGCGACACATTCCGTCAAACTTTCGTGATCGTCACCCATGACGCTCATTTGGCGGAAATGTCGGACATGCAGTACGAGATGCACGACGGAAAAATTATTCATTCAAATAATTAGCGCTACTTGATGAACATTGTCATTATCAAATACAATGCAGGCAACATTTTTTCGGTAGATTATGCTTTGCGGCGGTTGGGCGTGAAAGCAGAGATAACAGGCGATCACGAAGCCATTCTGAGTGCCGACAAAGTGATTTTTCCCGGAGTAGGAGAGGCGTCCACTACGATGAAATACCTGCGCAGTCACGGATTGGATGATCTGATATGCAGTTTGCGACAGCCCGTACTGGGCATTTGCATCGGCATGCAATTGATGTGCCGCCGCTCGGAGGAAGGCGATACGCCCTGTCTTCACGTGTTTGACGAAAAAGTGACACGTTTCCACACGGAAGACGGTATAAAAGTACCCCACATGGGTTGGAACAGTTTGCAAAACTTGAGATCGCCTCTGTTCGACGGTTTGCCGACAAACCCGTACGTGTATTTTGTACACAGTTACCGCGTCGGCGTCGGCGCACATACTGTCGCCACATCGGATTATCCCGCGCCGTTTTCCGCTGCCCTGCAACGGGATAATTTCTACGCCCTGCAATTCCATCCGGAAAAAAGCGGCGCCGTGGGCGAAATTATTTTGAGAAATTTTTTAACTTTGTCATCCAATTAAATTTATACAGCAAAATGCATCGGAAAGATACAAAACATGCGGATTCGGAAACCGGACAGCCGCGATACAAGTACGTTAGATTCGGTATAGTGACGTTCCTCTATATCCTTTGGACTTATTGGGTAGGCAATTGGTGGCTGCTGGCAGGCATTCCCGTCATTTTCGACCTCCATGTGACCCGAAAAGTCAACTGGACATTCTGGAAAAAACGCAACGGACGCAACAGCAAAGTAGTGGAGTGGATTGACGCATTGGTATTTGCGGTAGTTGCCGTTGCCCTCATCAATATTTTCATTTTTCAAAACTACAAGATTCCAAGCGGTTCGATGGAACATTCCCTGCGAATCGGCGATCATCTGTATGTCAGCAAATTGAAATATGGCCCCAAATTGCCCAATACGCCGCTGTCCTTTCCGTTTGCACAGCACACCCTGCCGCTGACAAAAAAAACAAAATCGTATCTGGAATGGATTCAATGGGATTACAAACGGCTGAAAGGACTTACGCAGGTCAAAAATGACGACAACGTGGTGTTCAACTTTCCGGAAGGCGATACGGTGCTGGTGGAAGATCAGGCGCACAGTTACTATGCCATATTGCGCGAAAACGCCAAAATCCTGCTTAACAACGATTACAGGGCGGAAAATGCCGTCAAACCATTTGAATACTACCTGGATATGGCACGGAAATATATTCTTCAGAATTATGAATTTACAGTACGTCCGGTCGACAAACGGGAAAATTACATCAAACGGTGCATCGCTATTCCCGGCGACACGATAAAAATCGTGAACACTCAGGTGTATGTGAACGGCAAGCCCCAACAGCGGTATGAGCATATACAGTACCGGTATATCGTGCAAACGGACGGTTCCGCCATCAACAGCAGGACGCTCGAAAAACTGGACATTTACCAAAGCGACGTGCAAAACCATACCGCCGGAAGATTCACCATTCCGCTGATTGATGTAAATGTGGAACGGGTACGGCAGTTGCCCAACATACAGTCGGTAGTATTGATGGCAAATCCGCAAGGATATTACGACAGCGAAGTGTTTCCGCATGACGGGCGATATGCGTGGAACGTGGACAATTTCGGTCCGCTGTGGATTCCCCAAAAAGGAGTAACCGTACAAATAGACACCGCCAACATCAGCATTTACGAGCGGATTATTACCGCTTACGAATATAACACCTTGCAGATCAGGGACGGCGAAATCTTCATCAACGGTGAAAAAACCGACCGTTATACATTTAAAATGGATTATTACTGGATGATGGGTGACAATCGTCATGATTCGCTGGATTCGCGTTTCTGGGGCTTTGTTCCCGAAGACCATATTGTCGGCGCACCGCGTTTTGTATGGCTATCACTGAATAAGGAAAAAACTTTCCCGTTCAACATCCGTATCGGGCGAATGTTTCGGGCGGCAGGGAAGTAAACGAACAAAAATGTGCCGATGAAAGTTGATTTTCTGGTAATTGGTTCGGGGCTGGCAGGATTGAGTTTTGCACTGAAAGTCGCCCCCTACGGTAAAGTATGTATCGCTACCAAAACCACTTTGGACGACACCAACACGCGTTACGCTCAGGGTGGCATTGCGGCAGTGATTGACTCAGGCGATTCCTACGAAAAACATGTGTTGGATACGCTGACCGCAGGCGACGGCCTGTGCAACGAAGAGGTAGTGCGCATGGTAGTACGCGAAGCACCCGAACAAATCAAGCAACTGATTGATTGGGGAACCCGGTTCGACCGTACCGGAGATGGCGCTTTTGACTTGCACAAAGAGGGTGGACACAGCGAATTTCGTATCCTTCACCATAAAGACAACACAGGTTTTGAGATACAGCGCGCCTTATCCGACATGGCGCAGCGACACCCCAATATCACCATCCTTGAGAATCATTTCGCGGTGGACGTCATCACGCAGCATCACTTGGGCAAACTAGTGAAACGTTACCATCCCGACACCGAATGTTACGGCGCTTACCTGCTGGACATCAAAAACAACAAAACCATCACCATTCTGGCGAAGGTTACAATGATGGCAACCGGCGGAACGGGCAACCTGTATTCCACCACCACCAATCCGCCAATTGCCACCGGCGACGGCATTGCAATGGTGTACCGCGCAAAAGGAATCATTGACAATCTGGAATTTGTGCAATTTCACCCCACATCGTTGTATAACCCGGACGAAAAACCGTCCTACCTCATTACGGAAGCCATGCGTGGATTCGGGGCGGTGCTGCGCACTATGGACGGAAAGGAATTTATGCACAAGTATGACATCCGCGGATCGCTGGCGCCCCGTGACATTGTGGCACGTGCTATTGACCACGAAATGAAAGTGCGCGGCGAAGACCATGTTTTTCTCGACGCCACCCAAACACCGCATGAAGCCCTGAAAAATCATTTCCCCAACATTCGCGAAAAATGCCTGAACCTTGGTGTGGACATCACCAAAGACTATATCCCCGTCATCCCTGCCGCTCATTACCAGTGCGGCGGCATCAAAGTGGACATGAAAGGACGCAGCAGCATCAACCGACTTTATGCAGCAGGCGAAACAACCTGTACAGGATTGCACGGCGCCAATCGTTTGGCGTCCAATTCGTTGCTCGAAGCGCTGGTGTATGCTGACAACGCGGCAACAAACGCTTTGGCGCATTTCAAAAACTACCTCATCCCCGACAACATCCCTGACTGGAATACGGAAGGAACGGCACATCCTGAAGAGATGGTGCTGATCACGCAAAATTACAAGGAAATGCAGCAAATTATGAGTAATTATGTGGGCATCGTCCGTTCCAATCTTCGTCTGAAACGCGCGGCGGACAGACTGCAAATCATTTACGACGAAACAGAGGCGCTCTATGTCAAAACAACGCTATCTGTAAAACTGTGCGAACTGCGCAACATGATTAATGCCGGATACCTCGTTATCAAAAGCGCACAAGCACGACACGAAAGTATCGGACTACACTATACCATCGACTATCCGCACCAAAAACAGGTGTGACGGAACTATCGGTCAAAGCAACCGCTCGCTTTTTCATTCATCCAGATTGCGGTAGATGAAATTATCAAACACCGCTTCGCCTTCGCCAAAAGCATAAACGCCGGCGCGCAAACTGAGGAATCCGCCGAATACATTATGGTTGAAACCCGTCAATTCCAAACTGCGTTCCAGCCGTATCCATTCTTTCCCGTCGGCACTGTAATAAAAACTCACTTCGTTGTTGTCGTTGACGATGCGCAGAAAACCGTGATTTCCCAATCGGTTGGACGTACGGTATTTGGCATTTCCACGGTTGAAGACCGTGAACTGTTCCCTGTTCACGGCAATGCGCGCGTTTGCCTGTTCGTCGTAGAACAGGGTGATTCCGGCAGTAACGCCGTCATCAAACGAGTACTCCGCTATCACTTCATAGCGCTTGTCGCTTGCATTGACCAACAGGGGGGCGCTTTCCGTGAAAGATGCGCCTTTTGCTTTCAACACCAGTTTTCCCTCGCGAAGGGTAATCCGTTCGGGTTCGTAATGTTTGAAGAACTGCCATTGCAATCCTAACTTGTCGCCGGAAAAATCGTCGGACAGGCGTGTACCGTCCGCAGACGGTTGTCCGGCAGGCAAAGGAAGCAAATCCGCGCTGTTGACGCCTTCCGCAATACGAAACCAATTGTCGTCCGTCCATTCCACAGGCAACATCAACGTTTGCCGTCCCAACGAATGGAATCCCTTTTCATAGCCGTGATACAGTATCCAATATTGCCCGTTGACGTCATCCACCAGTGTGCCGTGCCCCTGACTCCACCATGTTTCGTCGCGGCTTTCGGTGTGCACTACCGGATTATGGGGCGAGTTTTCAAAAGGCCCGTAAGGCGACGAAGCCCTTGCGCTGACTACCATGTGCGAGGTAGCCGGTCCTGCCGTCCCGCCTTCCGCCACCGTGAGATAGAAATAGCCGTTGCGCACGGTGGATTTGGGCGACTCCAGACAGAAACATTCGGTGCTCCAATTTTTGGGGAATTGCCAGCCTTCGTAATTCGGCACGGCGTCTCCTGCGGTGGACAATCCGTCGTCCGCCAGCGGCACGATGTAGCCTTTGGATAGATACAGATGGCGTTTCCCTTCCGCATCCACCACGTGTCCGGGGTCAATGAAGCCGGACAACTGCAAATCCACCGGATCCGACCATGGACCTTCGGGCGACGGAGCGCTCACTACCCAATTTTTTCCGGCTGCGGGGAAATAGATGTACCATGTGTCGCCATGTTTCACGAGGTCGGGCGCCCACACGGAACCGACATACTTGGTGAGCGCGTGGCTGATGCGTTTCCAGTGCGTCAAATCGGTGGAATGCCACACCAGCAATCCCGGATAGTATTCGAAAGACGAATGTGTCATGTAATAGTCGTTACCTGTCCTGATGACGGACGGGTCGGGATAATCGCCGCCCAAAACAGGATTTCGATAACGCTGCCCGTTGTCCGAAAGTTCGCTTTTGCCTGCACACCCGCAAAGTAACGCCGCTAATATGCCGACTACCGTTAACCTGAAATACATATTCTTGATATTGAATTATTTATTGCCCCGCACCACAGATACGGGTAGTGCAAATATACACATTATTTTTATTTTTGACAACTGACAAATCCTAATTTTTCCCCGGTATCTTGATTCTGTACTTGCAATCTGTTTTCCCTTTGGAAATGGCGGCAAGTTTTCCCGAAATCAGTTTGCGGCGCAAGGGCGAAATACGGTCAATGAACATCGTTCCTTCGATGTGATCGTATTCGTGCTGGATGATGCGAGCCTGTACCCCGTCATAATGTTCGTCATGCGGCTGAAAATGTTCGTCCATGTAGATGATACGTATCCATTCCGGACGTTTCACGCTTTCGCGGATCTTCGGCAGGCTGAGGCAGCCTTCGTTGTCCGCCCATTCATCACCGCCACGTTCCGTGATGACAGGATTGATGAGCACTTTCTTGAAAGAGTGCAACGGATCGTCCGGACGATCCTCCTTCGTCATGCCCGAACCATCAATGACTATCAAACGAATGGATTTACCGATCTGCGGAGCGGCAAGTCCTACCCCTTCCGCCTGATACATCGTCTCGAACATATCGTCGATCAACCGTTGCAAATCAGGATAATCGGGGGTAATATCCTCGCATTTCTTCCGCAGCAGGTTCCATCCATATACGTAAATCGGCAAAATCATCAATTTATCCTTTATGTTCGAGGGACAAAAGTACAACAATTTTTGATTTTTGACAGATTATTTTGTCGGTCATAAAAATGCTTATCTTTCCTCTAAAAATCCCCGTTCCGTTAAATCCCATCATTTTCGGACAAAGATATGGAACTGAAACATAGCCGGAAAAAACCGTGCAGGACACGGTTGCTCAATCAGGCAGAACTGCCCGTAAATTCCTTTCTACGTCCGTGCTGTTGATTACTCCGTCCAGAGAATCGGTAACGGTCTGTACGCCATGACGGTTTTACGGACTCTGTTTTTGCTTAGCAGGCGGCACTGTCGTGCCAACTGACAGATTTGTACCCGAGAGTATGGTAGTAAGCGCAACAGGGGTGGCCTTGATTTTTATTTCACGTGCTTGGAAAACTCAGGTTTTTTATGCTATCTTTGTGACGTAAAAAATACGAGCATCAAAAAGATAAAAAAGATAGGACTGGTGGTTTTGTCGGCGGTAGTGTTATTGCCGGTAATTGTGTTCGCGGTGATCAGTAGTGAAAGGGTACAAAATAAGGTAGTCGGCGGAGTGGTTGAATGGTTGTCCGAAGAACTTGGCAATCACGTGTCCGTCGGTCATGTCAACGTGTCGTGGTTCAACAAACTGACGGTAACTGACCTGATAGTGACGGGATTGCGCGGCGATACCATTTTGAACGCTCCGATGCTCGTCGGACGCATGAATTTTTTTGCTTTGCTTACCGACGACATCAGTATCCGTAAAGTGGAACTTCACCGTGCCGATATTCATTTTGCCTACGACACCCTTCGGGAAGAAATCAACATCAAATTCATCGTGGAAAAACTGGAGTCCAAAGACACCGTCTCCAACAATCCGCGCAAAAAAATCAGCATCAAGACAATTGAATTGCATGATTGCAATTTTTGGTTTACCAATCCCTCCAAAACATTCGACCGCCCGTTCGGCATGGATTACGCTCGTCTGCGGGTGGCGCATCTGAATCTGAACATCACCGGATTCAGGCTGGGCGACGTTCCGGAAAAAGGCGTATATCTTCACATCCAGCGTCTGGCGTGTGAGGAACAATGCGGCCTGAAACTACAATCGCTGTCTGCCGATTTTTTTGTTAATCGCAATAACCTGTCGTTCAAAAATGTGAATATTTGTACCGAAATGTCGGAAATAGCGGCAAAGGACGTTTCTTTCATGTTTGATTCTTTCCCGGATTTCAGTAATGGCGGCTTTATCTCGAAAGTGCGCATGAACATCTTCATCAATTCTCCGCATCTCAACTTCTATGAACTGTCCCACTTTGTGCCACTTTTCAGACCGTATGAAGGTTCGTTCGCCATAGGGGGAAATATCTCGGGAACGGTGGACAATCTGAAAGGGAGGGGCTTCGACGTGAGAGCGGGAAGCGTAACCGACGTACGCGGAAACTTCGATTTGAAAGGATTGCCCGATGTGCGTTCCACCTATGTGTATGCCGAAATTAACCATTTATCCACCTGCCTTTCGGATATTGAGCAAATACGCCTGTCACGCTCGAAAACAGGGCATATTGTCCTGCCGGAAACCATGAAACGGCTGGAAGAAATAAAATTTAAAGGCAATTTTACCGGTTTTTTTGATGATTTCGTGACCTACGGGACATTTACCACCAATCTCGGCAATATCTCCACCGACCTTTCCATCAAGCCGGTGATGATTACCGCCGCAGACACCTCCTTTACGTTTCGCGGCGAAATGAAAACCGGACAATTCCATCTGGGCGATTTGCTGGGACAACCCTCCATCGGCAGAATCACCATGAACGGGATGGTGGAAGGAATGGCTTCGGGACCCGAAAATATCAGCGCCGACATTAAGGGAATGATACACAGCGTTTATTTGAGAGGGTATGACTACCGCAACATCACCATGAACGGATCGGTCAACAACCGGATGTATGACGGACAGCTGAGCATTGACGAATCCAACATCAAAATGGACTTTTCCGGAAAGGTAGATCTGACCAATCCGCTGATACCCTCGTTTGATTTCCGGGCAAATGTGGAACGCGCCAGACTGTATAACCTGCAACTCGTTGCCGAAGACACCTCCTCGTTTGCATCTTTCAGCATTGAAGCCGGATTTGCGGGGACCAACATCGACAATATCAACGGGCAACTCAACTTGAAAAACTCGTTGATACGCCGCAACAACCGCGAAATAGAAATCAACGATTTGCTGGTGTTCACCAAAGCCATCCGCGACACCAACCGTTTTATTCTCCGTTCGGATATTCTGAATGCCGAAGTGTGGGGACAGTACCAATTCCTGAAATTGCCCGAATCGTTCCTGTCGCTGCTAAAAAATTATGCGCCATCATGGACGCCCGTTTCCGTGCATCCCGATGATTTATCCCAAAACAATTTCCGCTTCGAGGCAGAATTTAAAAATACGGAAAAACTGACTTCTTTTTTCAGAGATGAATTTCGTATTGCAGACGGCGCACGGTTAGAAGGCAGATATAACCCTTCGCAAAAAGACGTCCACGTGCTGTTGAATATTCCCTACATGCGTATCGACACAAAAAGATGGATAGACTTTCAGGTAAATGCCTCAACGGAAGACTCTTTGTTCGTGCTCACGGCAAGCAGCCAGACATTCCGGTGGAACGACAACATGGCGTTCAGAGAACTGAAAATATCGGCGAATGCCGCCTCCGACAGCGTAAATATGCAAATGGCATGGAACGATTCGGTGCCCAACAGCGGAAAACTCCATTCACATGTGTTTTTCGAGCGCTCGCACAGGAACATCCCGCTCATCCGCATTTTTACCGATCCGGGACAAATTGTCACCTCAGGCGACCTGTGGAACATCACCCACGACGGTATCGTTATTGATTCCTCCGCTTTGACGGTGAACCGGTTGCGCGCATTTATGGACAACCAGGAAATCAATGTCTCCGGCGTCATTTCCCGAAACGAAACGGATAAATTGTTGATTGAAGTGAAAAACATGGAATTGTCGGTATTGAACTCTTCGCTGCAACTCAAAAACCTGATGCTCTGCGGTATGGCAAACGGAACGGCTTCACTCTCCAACCTTTACCGCATACCGGTGTTTGTCTCGAATATGCACATCGCCGATTTTTCGCTGAACAACGGTATGTTCGGCGACACTCATTTGTCTGCCGAATGGAATGCCTCTTCCCGCAGCGTGCATGTCGAAACCGAATCCGTGCTGAACGGGACGCAGACATTGTTTGCAAACGGCAAGTACAACATATCCGGAGGAAAACTTGACTTCGACATACAAGTGAACAAAGCGCCCGTCAGCATTTTCCATCCTTATCTGGAAACTGTCTTTCCGGATATGAACGGCTCCGTTACCAGCCGAATGAAGCTGACCGGATCGGTTGCCGAACCGCGACTGGACGGAGAAGCCAGATTGGAACAAATCGCTGTAACGCTGGATTATACGCAGGCACAATATTCCCTCTCAGGTGTTGTCGGAATCAGCAACAATGTCTTAAGATTCAAAGACACACAAATTTTCGACAACTCGCACAATCAGGGCAAACTGAACGGCACCATTACGGCGCAACACCTCAGGAATCTGAAATTCGACATTTCACTCAATGCCAACAACCTGGAAGTACTCAACACCTCCGAACACCACAACGGATCATTTTACGGAAAAGCCTTTGCGGGCGGGAATATCCATATCAGCGGCACTCCGGCAGACATTACCGTAGATATCAACGTCCGTACCGCGAAGAACACCCAACTTAATATCCCGCTTACGTCGGGCAAAGAAGCAACGCAAACATCGTTTATTTCATTCGTAGATCACACGCCCAAAGAGAGAAAAGCATACACCGTTGCCGGAAGACGGCGCAGGATGGCTGTGGTTGCCGAAGGAGAGGAAGAACAAAAGATGGCGGTGAACCTCAATGTGGAAGTCACTCCGGAAGCCGAAGTGCGACTCATTTTCGACGCAAAGGTGGGAGATGTCATGCGGGCGAAAGGTTCGGGCAACATTTCACTCAACGTCACCAACACACGGTTTGACATATACGGCACTTATGTCGTATCGGAAGGCGACTACCTGTTTACCTTGCAAAACGTTATCAACAAGCATTTCACACTGGAGAAGGGAGGCATGATTACATGGAACGGCAGCCCGACAGACGCTCTGCTCAATCTGAAAGCCAAATACACCGCCAATCCTCAATTGTCCGACTTGATGGGCGGAATAAGAGAAACGGGAACAGGCAGCTCCTTTGTCCCTGTGGACTGTATTTTACATATTACCAACAAACTGACCGATCCAAACATCAGATTTGAATTGACGATGCCCACCGCCAAACAGGAAGTGCGCTCTTTCCTTGCAGCAGCCACCGGAACGGACGAAGAGATGACGCGCCAAATGATTTGGCTGATAATGATGAACCGCTTTTATGTTGATCCCTCCGTGACCTCGAAAAGCGCCGGATCATCGGGAACAGGCGTGGAAAACATGGCAATGGCTACCGCTTCCGAATTTATGACCAATCAGTTGAGCCACATGATTAACCAACTGAGCGATAAAGTGAAAGTGAATTTGAAATATTATCCCGGCATGGGAATGGAAGGGCAAAATTTCGGCATGGACGTGTCCACCAACATGTGGAATCTGCAATTCGACTATGAGGTGGGCGGAATGAGGGCTGCGGAAACATCCGGCAATTTTCTGGGCGATTTCACCTTTGACGTCAAACTCAACCAAAGCGGAAAGTTGCGATTCAAAACCTTTAACCGTTCCAACGCACAATATTTCGTGCAAACCCCCTATACATACGGCATAGGACTGCTTTACCGCGAAGAATTTAATTACCTCAAAGACCTCTTTCTCCGTGAAGAAGACCTTTCCGTTCCTCCTGAAGAAGAAAACGACACAAAAGAAGAAGAACTCACTACGGAAAATGCTCTGACAAAAGGCTGAACCTCTCTTTCCAGACTTTTGACGATGGCGTTTCGCCATCTTGTTTTCCGCCTAATGGGCGACCGATCTTTCCGCACAAGGTCTTTTTCCCGTTTTTCTCAATGGGACACCCAAAAACAAAAAACTTTCTGGTAACTAATTGATCTGAAACTGATCTGAAAACAACGAGAAAAACAGGAGGGCAACTACACAGGCTTGCACCCTACATTATTTGTGGAATGTACTGTCGGCGGTTTTTTGATTTCTATAACGGCAAAGGCTGGAATGTGGCGGGTTGCAGGGAAGGGCAATTGCACACGTGCGGAACAAAATTTACTCTTTGCGTAAATAAATTTACTCTTTGTGTAAATAAATTTACTCTTTGTGTAAATGAAGCTGCGCAAAGAGAAAATTGGCGTGCATACGGGAGCTGTTTTTATTTCGTTTTTTTTTGTTTGGGTTGGCCGGTGTTGCTATGGATTCG
>JAISWR010000143.1 GCA_031270985.1 Bacteroidales bacterium
TTCGCCCATTTCTGTTTTGTCTTTTACTATCTATGAGAACGTAATTTTATACTGTGTATCAACATTTTACCTATTTGTCTTGAGTGACCATGCAGAGGATTTTTAGAGGAAAGATACGATTTTAACAGCGAAACTTCTTTACCTGTCCTTCTTTCCGGAGACCCATTCTGCGGCATTCACAAATGCTTCTACCCATGGCGACACTTGGTCATGGCGGCGTTCGGCGGGATAATACGCCCAGTTCCACGGATAAATGGCGCGTTCGGGATGAGGCATCATAGCGATGTGGCGACCGTCTGCGCTACACAGGGCGGCAATGCCGTCGGGCGAACCATTGGGATTGGCAGGGTACATGTTATAACTGAACCTCATCCCTATGCAGTAATGATCCAAAGGCATCGGCAGGTTGAATTTGCCTTCGCCATGCGCCACCCAGATGCCCAGACGTGCGCCTGCCAACGAATGCAGCATTACCGAATGGTTCTCCGGAATGGTGACGTTCACGAAAGCGCTCTCAAACTTGTGGGAATCATTGTGTTCCATAGAGGGTTTCTGTTCGTCGTCCGGATGCAGCAAGCCAAGTTCAAGCATCAGTTGGCAACCGTTGCAGATGCCGAGGCTCAACGTGTCGGGGCGTGCATAAAAACGATCAATGGAGGCTTTTGCTTTTTTGTTGAAAAGCAATGCGCCTGCCCATCCTTTGGCAGAGCCCAGCACGTCGGAGTTGGAAAATCCACCCACAAACACGAGCATATTCACATCGTCCAGCGTTTCGCGCCCGTCAATCAGATCTGAGGTGTGCACATCTTTTACGTCAAAGCCTGCGAGATAGAGCATCCATGCCGTTTCGCGATCGCATTGCGAGCCTTTCTCGCGGAGAATTGCCGCCCGTATGCCTGTGGGCGTCGTGCGGTCGGGGCGGATTTCGTATTGGGCGAATGATCCTTTGAAAGATGCCGGAAATTGATATTCCAGATGCTGGAACTTGTAGTTGGAGAAGCGTTCGGAGGCTTTTTGTTTCCCGCTTTGGCGACAATCCAGCAGGAACGATGTTTTGAACCAAATGTCGCGCAACTGGTCAATATCGAATTTGTGTTTTTCGCCATTGCAAAAAACACGTACAATTCGCTTGTTGATGATCTTTCCGATAGTGTATGCCTTGACTCCCGCCGCTCCGAAAGATTCGTGCACTTTCAGGCTGTCCACTTCCTTGATTTGCAGGATTAAGGCGGGATTTTCGGCAAACAGCGCCCGAATAACGTCAGGGGTGGATTTTTCGGCGGTAATCGTCGTTAAATCCACTTCCATTCCGCCTTCCCTGTTGGCAAAACACATTTCCAGCAACGCGGTAATCAATCCGCCGGAAGAAATGTCATGACCGGCAATGATCATTTCCTTGCCAATCAACCGTTGCACTACGTCAAACGCTTTTGCGAAATATGCGGCATTGGAAATGTCGGGAGTGTCTTCGCCTATCCTGCCGAGTATTTGTGAAAAACTGCTGCCGCCCAATGCAAAAGGTGTTCCCGAAAGGTCTATGTACAGGATATTGGTGGCTTCGTCATTGACCAGTACGGGGCGCACCGTTTTGCGGATATCCGAAACCTGTGCAACGGTGGAAATAATAACTGTTTCCGGAGAAAATACCACTTCCCCGCCGGGATATTTCTGTGTCATGGACAGAGAATCTTTGCCGGTGGGGATGTTGATGCCCAATTCCGTTGCGAACATTGAGGCGGCTTCCACCGCTTCGTATAGCAACGCATCTTCGCCATCGTTCCTGCATGGCCACATCCAATTGGCGCTCAGCGAAACGCCCTTCAATCCGTATTCCAGATGCGCCCACACCAGATTGGTCAGCGCTTCGGCAATTGCTAATCGGGAAGCGGCCGCGGCATTCAGTAATGCTGCGCCGGGAGCGTGACCGATGGAGGTAGCAATACCTTTTACGCCCTGATAGTCCAATGCCGCCACACCCAGATTGTTCAGCGGGAGTTGAATCTCGCCGGCACTTTGCTGCAAGGCGATCAGTCCCGTTACCGAACGGTCTACCTTGTTGGTGAGCCAATCTTTGCACGCGACGGCTTCCAGTTGCAACAAACTGCTTACGTATTCTTGTATTTTGTGGGATTCGTAAATGAGAGGAGCAAATTTATTTTTGACCGATCGATCGGTCAAAACGGTTTCCGGAGTGTTTCCGAACATGTCGTCCAATAGCAGGTCAATGGGCTTTTCGTTGGTGCGCCGGTCAATGAAAGTGAAACGCCGGTCGCCTGTGGCTTCGCCGATGACGTACATCGGGACGCGCTCGCGTTCGGCAATGCGGCGCAACATTTCCACATCGTCTGATTTCAGCACCAAACCCATGCGCTCCTGCGATTCGTTGCCCGCGATTTCTTTGGCGGAAAGTGTCGGGTCTCCCACAGGAAGCACATCCATGTCAATAACGCCTCCTGTGTCTTCCACAAGTTCCGACAGACAGTTCAGGTGTCCGCCCGCGCCGTGATCATGGATGGATATGATAGGGTTTTGCTCGCTTTCCGTCAGCGCACGAATGGCATTGGCAACGCGTTTTTGCATTTCGGGATTGGAACGTTGCACGGCGTTGAGTTCTATAGCGTTGGCGTATTCTCCTGTGGCTACGCTTGATACTGCGCCTCCGCCCATGCCGATGCGATAGTTATCGCCTCCGAGCAGAATTATTTTGTCGCCCGTTTCGGGCGTGCCTTTCATACTGTCGCATTTGCGGGCGCAACCAACGCCGCCGGCCAGCATAATGACCTTATCGAAGCCGTATTTTTTTGTGTCTTCGGCATGTTCGAGGGTGAGCAGGCTGCCGCAAATCAGTGGTTGTCCGAATTTGTTGCCGAAGTCGCTCGCTCCGTTGGAAGCTTTGATGAGGATGTCCAGTGGTGACTGATACAGCCACGGACGCGACAGCGTGATTTTTTCCCAAATACGCCCTGTTTCCTCAAAACGCGGGTAAGAGGTCATATACACCGCTGTTCCTGCCACAGGCACGGAACCTTTGCCGCCTGCCATGCGGTCGCGTATTTCCCCTCCGCTGCCGGTAGCCGCTCCGTTGAAAGGCTCCACAGTGGTGGGAAAATTGTGGGTTTCGGCTTTCAGTGAAAGCACGGTATCCTCGTTGCGCACCGTGAAAAAAGACGGACGATCGCCCTGTTCGGGCGCAAATCGCTTCATTTCGGGACCTTCAATGAAAGCGCAGTTGTCTTTGTAGGCGGACACAATCCTGTTCGGATTTGTTTCCGATGTACGTTTGATGAGTCCGAACAGCGTAGAGGGTTTTTCCACACCGTCAATCACGAAACGACCATTGAAAATCTTGTGGCGGCAATGCTCGGAATTGATTTGTGAGAAACCGAAAATCTCGCTGTCGGTCAGTTTTCGTCCTATTTTTGCTTGTAACCGTTTCAGATAGGCGATTTCATCTTCGCTGAGCGCCAACCCTTCCTGCTTGCTGTAAGCGGCAATATCTTCGATGTGGCGCACCGGATCCGGCTTGCGGTCAATGGTGAATATACGAACGTCAAGATCCTTGTATAACGCCTGTAACATCGGGTCGTAGCTGCGCGGTGCATGTTCTTTCGGGGGGGCGGCAGGGAAAAAACGCTCAATTCGGGTGATACCCCGTATATTCATATTTGCAGTGATGTCCACCGCATTGGTACTCCACGGAGTAATCATTTCACGACGCGGTCCGACAAACCAGCCTTCAAGGGTCGGCACATCCAGGCGGACTGCTTTTCCGAAAAGCCATGCCAATTGATCAATATTCTGCGCCGACAATCCGTCAACAGACTGTACAACAATGATTTCTTCAAGCTTATTGCGAAAAAAAGTAATCATATTAATGAGGTATTTGGAAACACAAAGGTCGTAAATAATTGTTAAAAACTCAAATATTCTTCTTTCTCCAATCCGGTAAGGTTACAAACCTGTCGACGGTGGCGTAAAGATGCATGAAGCGGGCGGTTTGAAAAAACTGAACCTCACGTTTCCATAATGCCGTTGTTCCGTTAGGAGCGGATGCGCCGAAAAATCCGTACGCCGCGAATGTTCCACGATCAGCGTCCCGTTTGCAGCAAGGATATCCGCTTGCAACACCGCATCCGGCAGTGTAGCAATGTTGTCCGTTTCGTAGGGCGGGTCGGCAAACACAATATCGTAAGTGGCTTTGCAGATGGAGAGGAAGTGAAAAACGTCATCGCGCACTACCCGTATGTTGTTAAAACCCGACTGTTTTGCTGTAGAGCGGATGAATGCGGCGTGTTTCGGATGGATGTCCACGCAATGTACGTCGATTGCGCCTCGCGAGACAAACTCATAGGCAATGCTTCCCGTGCCGGCGAACAAATCCAGCGCACGGATATTTTCCATGTCATATCTGCCCGACAGGATATTGAACAACCCTTCTTTTGCGAAGTCTGTAGTGGGACGAAGCGACAATCTGCGGTCGGGCAGTATCTGTCTGCCTTTGAATTGGCCTCCTATGATGCGCATCGAGAGAGGTAAAACAGGTGGAAGAAACGTCGCAGCAGCGATTCGGTGAAATTTCCTGCTGTGCCGACATGGTCGGGTGTCCATTCGGAAATATGCGTCACATATTGCGATATGCTTTTGTACGGCGATTCGTCCCATACGCCCGCAAAAGCAATATCGACAGATAGCGGCAACCCGTGCAGATTCAGTACGCTTGCCAGAAAATACAGGACGTCTTCGGACGTTTTAACGGCAAACGTGTTGTAAAAAAGCAGTTTTTGCGATTGCCTCACTGTTATGTCCATATTATTGCCGTAAAAGAAAAAAGCCGCTTGTTTTTCTTCCGGAACAAACCGGATAAAAGTTTCCGACTGATGGAACCACTGTGTGGCGGGTTGGTACGCCTCCACGATGTTTTTCAGTTCGGCGGGAACGGAAAATACGACATACGTCTGCGCCTCTTGCATGCAACGGTACAACGTTGTTTCGTCCGTTGCCTTTCCGAGCGTAAAATTTATGTATTTTTCCACCGCTTGCGGGTCAAACAACGGCACGGGCACTAACCCGTAACGTGGCGAAAGCCATAGCCCGCAACAGTTCTTGTATTTCAAACGCAATAATTCGTCACTTTCAAACACACTCCGACAACAGGAGTATAAATCATTCTCCCGCGCAAAAAGATAATGTCTCAAACCGACGTATTTACCACTTCCCGTGTGGAATATGCAAAAAGATACGCTTCCTGTTGTAATTTGCAGAAACAGCAAGCAATTCCCTATCTGCGAAACATCAAATGTTTCGTCAAGCAGGTCAACGGTTGCACGGATAAAGGGCTTATTCCCCCCCCCAGTTTCCGGCATTGTTGTTCGGCTCTTTTACGGAGCCAACCTTTAAACCTGCGTACTTCACCATTCTCACTCTTGCGGAGTCGAAATTCACCAGCAACTGCGGATCCAATCCGTGCAAAAGCACCTGATTGAGCACTCTTGCTTCAAAGACGTGCACTTTCACCCTTCCGGCTTCCAAAGTTGCCGTATCCATTTCAAACTGAGCGTTTTCGGTAAACGGCACATAGCGCAACGAATCTACCGCATAATTTTTTTCAAACAACGAATCCAGCACACCTATCAATATCGTTTCTCTGATGACAGGCCCTGCCGCTGAATCGTCTTCATCTCCGATTTGTTTCACCACCTGGAAATTACCGGTTTTCAAGAAATGAATCAACGAATCGAAATTCGGTGTATATTCCTTTTTTTCAGCCTTATACGCTACCTGTGCCGTACGAATATCTCTCAATCGCTGGATGGTAACTTTGTAGCGTTTATCCTGCTCCTTATTGAACCGTATCGGTTGCTGGATACTTTCGTACACGAAATACGCCATTACGCAAATGGCAACAATTAGAACTGCTTGAATTACTGTTTTCATTACTTATCAAAGATTTTTTTCAGGTTTTTTTATTGTTTGTTTGTAAGGGACAAAAATACAAAAAAAAGAAATACTACCTTAGTATTTTTATTTTTTTTATGTTGAAAAATCATATCATTGATGTTTTTTTGCGCCATTTTGATTTTGAACTGACTGGTGGACAGCGAATTGTGATTGAATCTCTGGCGGAAATGACAGTGACGCCAAAGGCGAACAGTTTGATGCTCATCAAGGGTTATGCCGGAACGGGGAAAACCTCCGTCATTGCTGCATTTATCAAGACCTTGGAGGGATTCGGTATTCATTCTCTGCTGATGGCGCCGACAGGAAGGGCGGCGAAAGTGCTGAGTGCCTATTCCGGCAAGGAAGCTTTCACCATCCACAAAAAAATCTACCGCCGCAAATCGTCTTCCGACGGATGGGGTGCGTTTACGCTGAATTATAACGCATGCAGCAACACTTTTTTCATTGTGGACGAAGCGTCCATGATAGCGCGTTACAGCGCCGACCACAATGTATTCGGCAGCGGTAACCTGCTGGACGACCTCATTCGCTTCGTGTACAACTCCAAAAATTGCCGGCTTATCCTGATTGGCGACAATGCCCAACTCCCTCCTGTGGGACAGGAAGAAAGTCCGGCGCTGGACAAACAATTGCTGGAAAGTTACGGATTGTCGGTGTGCGTGCATGAAATGACCGATGTGGTGCGGCAATCACAGGAATCGGGCATCCTGCACAATGCCACCATCGTGCGCAACATGCTTGCGGCAGGCAGCCCGAACTATCCCACGTTGAACATACGCCCGTTTGCCGATGTGGAACGTATTGCGGGAGACGAACTGATTGAGGCTATTTCCGACGCATATGATCGCTACGGAATTGAAAACACTTCGATGATTTGTCGCTCCAACAAGCAGGCAAACCGCTACAATATGGGCATTCGCAATCGCATCCTCTATCGAGAGGATGAACTTGAGCGCGGCGATTTCCTGATGGTGGTACGCAATAATTATTTTTGGATACGCGATTCGGAAGAAATCAGCTTCATCGCTAACGGCGACATCGTGGAAATGAAGGGAATACGTAAATACATCAATCGTTATGGATTCCGCTTTGCCGAGGTGGAATTGTCCATGCCCGACTATCATGATACGGAATTTACGGCAATCATTCTGCTGGACACGCTTTGGAGCGACAATGCATCACTTTCTGCCGAACAGGGCAGAAAACTGTGGGATGCCGTTGCCGAAGATTATGCGCACATCCCCGTAAAAAAGGAACGTTTCCGCAAAATCAAAGAAGACCCGTTTTTCAATGCGCTGCAAGTGAAGTTTTCTTACGCCGTCACATGCCACAAGGCGCAGGGCGGACAATGGAAATGCATATTCCTCGACCAGGGATGGATAAAGGACGACATGCCGGATATAGAATATTTGCGATGGTTGTACACCGCCATCACCCGCAGTTCGGAAAAACTGTACTTGGTGAATTTTCCGGATAGTTTTTTCGCTTGATACAGCAACAAAATTCGGTTTCCTTGCTTGCTTCCGCTTGCTGCCAACAAAAAAGCCTCCTTGCGCAAGGAGGCTTTCGAATTCTTTCTGTCGTATTTTTTTCGGTTTTTGTGCGGGCGTTCGACAGCCCGCCAACCTGTTGCATCTTCCAGCCCGGCTTCGCGGCTGCCTTTGTGCACAGCCTTCATGTAATCCCCAAATTTACTGTTTTTCATGGATACTTCATCATTTAAACAAAAAATGGGTAAGCTTACTATATCGCACCGCTACAACCGTTTACACTTGCTACCTTCCGGTCCTGGGGGATTCAACAGGAGCTGATCGTATAGGACTTACCCGCTGCAAAAGTATGGAAAATTTTTTTTCTGCAAACGCAAAATTTGCTATTTTTGCAGATTATAATTTTATGCGTAATATATATATCTGTGATACAGCAATATATGAAAGAAGGGAATTATATCGGACAATCCGAAGTGTATGAAACGCTGAAGCAATTGTCTATCCCCTTTGATTATTATGAACATCCACCTACGCCCACTATTGAGGAGGCGCGAAAGTACTGGAAAGATGCGGATGCCGCATATTGCAAAAATCTCTTTTTTAGAAATCATAAAGGGGACAGACATTATTTAGTCGTTTTGGAATGTTCGGCGGTGTTGGATGTTCACGATTTGGAAAAGCGTTTGCGGCAAGGCAAAATCAGTTTTGCCTCCGAACGGCGCATGGAAAAATATCTGAAATTAAAGGCGGGTTCGGTGTCGCCTTTCGGATTGCTGCATGACGCCGACCGGCATGTTCGCGTATTTTTCGACCATCACCTCCTGCAAGCGCGGAAGATAGCTTTTCACCCTAATGATAACCGAGTGAGCCTTGTATTACCTGCGGCGGATTTTTGGCGCTACATGGACTGGACGGGGAATGAATATGAATTTATCCGTCTGTATGGCGACGAGACGTAAGAAAAACCTGTCCGCAAGACCAAAATGCGTTGATGCATCATATACTGAGTGATAGAAGATAGACGAACCGTCTATCTTAACTTAACCGGCGCCTATAAAACATAGATGCGTCAGCCCTGTAAAATATGACGCCATCATTTTTTACGAAATTAATTCTTTATCTTTGTCTTTTTAAAACAATCGCAACATGAAGCCGCAAATAGAAGAAAGTTGGTATGAAGTGTTGGCAGGGGAGTTTGAACAGCCTTATTTCGCCGCATTGAAGTCCTTTCTGGTGGAAGAAAAGAGCAAGTATGCCGTTTATCCGCCGGGAGCGTTGATATTCAATGCTTTTGACCGTACGCCTTTTCGTAGCGTAAAAGTGGTACTGTTGGGACAGGATCCGTACCACGGGAAAGGGCAGGCGCACGGGTTGTGCTTTTCCGTTCCCGACGGAGTGAAACCGCCTCCTTCGCTGATGAATATCTTCAAGGAAATTCAGGACGATTTGGACATTACCCCTTCGTTGTCGGGCAATCTGGAACGGTGGACGGCGCAGGGCGTGTTCTTGCTCAACGCCACGCTTACCGTTCGCGCGGCAACAGCAGGCTCGCACCAGAACAAAGGCTGGGAGCAGTTCACCGACAAGGTTATCCGGTCGTTGTCCGAACAGCGGGAACATTTGGTATTCATGCTGTGGGGCAATTATGCCCGTGCCAAAAAAAGCCTCATAGACGCACAAAAACACCTGATTCTGGAGGCGGCGCACCCTTCTCCGTATTCCGCCTACAGCGGTTTTTTCGGATGCAGGCATTTTTCAAAAGCCAATGAATATTTACAACAATGGGGTGTTGAGCGTGTGGATTGGAGTGTGTAAACAACGCCCGGAAAAATTATGCGATACGATTTTGATGAAATAATTCCACGCAGGGACACAGAGTCCGTTAAATGGGATTTGGCGGCGGGAGACGTGTTGCCGATGTGGGTTGCCGACATGGATTTCAGGACAGCGCAACCGGTGACGGAAGCGCTGATGAAGCGGGTGCAACACGGCGTTTTTGGCTACACAAAAGCATTTGACGCTTATTATGACGCTGTAGCAGGCTGGTTCGGCAGACGTCACGGACTGAACGTAAAGCGGGAATGGATATTGCCCGTTATCGGTGTCGTTCCGGCTGTTTCGGCCGTTTTAAGAGCATTGACAACGCCCGGCGACAAGGTTATCCTGCAATCGCCCGTCTATCACTGTTTTTATTCCGTCATCAACAACAACGGGTGCAAAGCCGTATCCAACCGACTGATGTACGACGGGAAAAGTTATTCCGTTGATTTCGACGCGCTGGAACAACTCGCCGCCGACCCGCTCGTGAAAGTGTTCCTGCTTTGCCATCCGCATAACCCGGCAGGGCGGGTGTGGACAAAAGACGAATTGATGCTGATGGGCAACATCTGCCGGCGCAACGGGGTGACAGTGGTTTCCGACGAAATTCATTGCGACCTCACCTACGGCGGCTACCGGCATATTCCCTTTGCCTCTCTGGGCGACGAATATTTACTTTGCTCGGTGACCTGCACTTCGCCCAGCAAAACCTTTAATCTGGCGGGAACTCAAGGCGCCAATCTTTTTGTGGCTGACGAGCGGTTGAAACGAAGCATCATGCACACACTCGACGCCAACGGCATATCCGAACCGAACGCTTTCGCGGTGGACGCCGTAACTGCCGCTTACAACGAAGGAGAAGAATGGTTGGAGCAACTGTTGCACTATCTGTACGATAATTATTTGTTTCTGGAAAACTTCCTTGCCGAACATCTGCCCGCTCTGAAAGCGCTACCGTTGCAGGCCACCTATCTGGTGTGGATAGACTGTTCCGCCCTGCATCGCCCATCCAGAGAACTTGCGCAAATATTGCTGCGCGACCAAAAATTATGGATCAATGCAGGCGCCATATACGGCGACGGCGGCGATAATTTCCTGCGTATCAACATCGCCTGTCCGCGATCACTGCTGGCAGACGGACTGAACAGGATCAAAAACGCTTTTGCAGCATTGTGAAAATGAGGAAGATTTATGCCATAGGAGAAACAGTGTTGGACATCATTTTCAAAGACGGCAAACCGGTGAGCGCCACTCCGGGCGGTTCGGCACTTAATACCGCCATATCGCTGGGACGTCTGGGGATGAATGTCCATTTCATCAGCGAATACGGAACAGACCGTGCAGGCTCCATGATAGACGGTTTCCTGAATCGGAACGGCGTAAAAACCGATTGCATCTGCCGCTACAAGGGAAATTCTTCGCTGGCGCTGGCATTTTTGGATGAAAACAACAATGCCGCTTACGACTTTTATAAAAATTATCCGCCGAAACGTTTGGATATTCGTTTTCCGGAACCGACGGCGAACGACATTTTGCTGTTCGGCTCTTTTTACGGTATTGACCCGCTCATCCACGAACGGTTGAAACCTTTTTTGGAACATGCCCGCAACTGTGGCGCGCTGATATTGTATGATCCTAATTTCCGTGCATCCCATTTGCCGGAACTTGCCGATCGGCTGCCCGTAATAACAGCAAATTTCCGTTTCGCCGACATAGTGAAAGGCTCTGTGGAGGATTTCAGATACATCTTTGGCGCAAAAAACAGTCGTGAAACATGGCAAAAACTTGATAAACTGTGTGATATGCTGGTATATACTGCCGACAAACACAATGTGGAACTCTATCTTGCAAATGTGCGGGAAGAATATCCCGTACCGCCCCTGCAACCGGTCAGTACCATCGGAGCCGGCGATACTTTCAATGCCGGCTTAGTGTACGGCATGGTGCAACATGAAATCAACAAAAAGAACCTGAAAAGCATGAACGCGGAACAAAGGGTCTCCGTGATAGAAACGGCCATCCGTTTTGCCCGCGAAGTATGCCTGATTTACGACAATTATATCTCATGCGAATTTGCCGCGAAATACCGCAACAACACAAAGCATAATTTGCCCGACCAAAACCAAATTTAAAAAACAAGAACGGCGAGGCGCTGCTCGAGGTGAATATTCCCATTCGGGGGACGACCACAGGCATTGTCAGAACGAAGCCGGCATTGAACGTACAGACATGCTCAGTTTTCACTCAACTTTCAACTTTCCATTTCCTCCGACTTCGTACCTCGCCGTCGCAATGACGAAAAATCGATCTTTTGAGAAGCCTCTTATGGAAATCATTGTTTTTCAAGCAATCTGTTAAAAATTTTTCATTACTGAAACGAACAGCGCCTCAAATTTTTTCTTCTCCAACACTTTTTTTTATTTGTTTTGTTTTTCAAAAAAAATCCATATATTTGCAGCGATAAAAAAAAATGAGAGATGAATTCTTTTTTCACGAATAAAACAGTTGAAAATCTGCAAATTAGCAGGTTTGGCATGATTTTTGCAGAGAGAGAGAGAGAGAGAGAGAGAAGTAACTAAGCAGTTACGGGCAGGGAGGTCTGTTTCCCACGCCCGAAAGATACCAAAACCGATCTGTACTTACAACACAAACATACGTTCTCTTCGTTTGTGGGTTATGGTATTGTGGACGACAATCATCACAGGAATTTATTTCAAACCAATAATTTCAATCATCACAGTATTAATCCTATTAACTTCTTTAAGTTATGAGTTATGGTATAAAATTGTAAGCAGGATAAATCCTTTAAACAGGTCGGTAGCTCCAAAATATTACGCTGAAGTTGTCATGCAGGGACATGTTTCGTATGATGAATTTTTGGACGCCGTATGCGAGGATACCACTCTGAACCGCGACGAAGTGCGAATGGCTTTTAACAAAGGCTTTAAAACAATTTTGTCGTTTTCGAAAATTGGTGTCAGCGTGCATCTGGATTCTTTGGGATACACCAGAGTAACAATGCGGAGTAAGGGAGTGGATACGCCGGAAGAAGTAACCGCCAATGCTATTACCGACATTGTGCCTCATTTCGTGTTTAACGGAGAATTCAGGTCGAATTGAAAAAAGAACGAATCGAAAAGAAAAGTTAAATTGCTGACTAATAATTAAAGTATTATATAAATTAAACTAAAATTTCAGAAAAAATGAGACTCATTAAATTTTTATTTGTAACACTTGCGCTACTGCTTTCGTGCAGCACAATGCAGGCGCAA
>JAISWR010000012.1 GCA_031270985.1 Bacteroidales bacterium
AGTCCAAACCGATATTCACCTGAGCTGTTTTTTCCCATGTCAAATCCTTGTTTGGCATCACATTGGACTTATAAGCAGCCGCCGGAATTTTCCCGAATGAATAGTTATTCTTGTAGATAGATCCGCCGGTGGAATAGGCGGCAACTGCCGAATTGCCCGTGACGCCATAACCCAGCCGCAGTTTCAACTGGCTGATGACATCAACATTCTTGATAAACTCTTCCTGTTCCATTTTCCAAGCCAAAGCCGCTGATGGAAAGAAATCCCACTTGTGCCCTTCTGCCAGCACGGAAGCGCCGTCCCATCGTCCCGTAACGGTTAGCAAGTATTTGTTCATCAGGCCGTAATTCAATCGCACCATGTAAGACATCAATTGGCTTTCAACCAGATTTGTACCCCAGTCGTTGTACGGATTTCCTGTTTTATTGTTTTGCAGGGAATAGAACATTGCCGACGGGAAAGTCAAATCCAGCGAACGGATGGTGATGTTCTCAGAGCGCTGTTTTTGCGCCGATTGCAGCAAGGTTGCGCCAAAAGTGTGTACGCCAAAGGTTTTGTCTGCATACAGCAGATTTTCCACTACCCACGAAAAATGGGTGGGCAGATTGTATTGTCCGGTTTCCTGCTGCGTATTCACTGCCCCAATAGGGTTGGTGAATTCAGGTCCGTAATAATAGCCCGACCGGCGGGCGCGGAATTGCGAACCGAAGTTCATACGGTAACGCAGCCACGGCGTGAAACGCACTTCGGCAAAGGTATTTGCCAAAACCGAATACGCACGCACCTCATACCATGCTTGCGTAATGTTGCTCGCAACATTGTGGTACGACATTTGCCCCTGTCCTACCTCTGGGGTGAACAGTTTGCCGTTTTCATCAAATGCAGGAGCATAGGGCGCCAAATTCAATGCCTGCCCGTAAGAATCCTGCGCTCCGCCGTTCATTGAACCGTTGTTCATGCCATAATTCTGCACACCGTAAGAAGCATTGGCAGACAAGCCGATGGTGAGCCATTTTTTCGGCGTAATGTCTCCTCTCAAATTTACCGTATAACGGCTATAATCCTGATCCTTCATTGGTGAATTTTGGTCAAGATATCCTAATGACAAATACAGTCGCGAATTATCCGTACCCGAAGAAAGGGACAACTGGTGGTTTTGGGTGACACCGGTACGCAGCACCAAATCAGTCCAATGCTGGTCAAACAGTTTGGATGCATCGTACACAGGCACCTGAGCCGCATATCCTCTCGCCTGCTCTTCTGCGGTTGCAGCACGCAGTACAGGACGGGACGGATCGTTATCTGTCAATGTATAAGCCGTTGCCAGTATCCGTTTCATATAGTCCAATCCATTCATAAATAGAGAAAAGTCTCTTGCAGGATCGGGCGCTGTACCATAAGCGCCGGAGTATGTGCCGCCGTTCAGATAGCCCTGACGCTGCCAATCGAGCCGTTCGCCCGAATTCATCCAGTCGGTCAGGGAATGGATATTACTGAATGTTACCGTACCGTCATAATCAATGGATACCCGACCTTTGGCGCCGCTCTTCATGGTCACCAAAACAACGCCGTTAGCACCGCGAGAACCATAAATAGCCGTCGCAGAAGCATCTTTCAGAATCTCAATGGAGGCTATGTCATTAGGATTTATATCCGTGATATTACCCGAAATCATCGGTATGCCATCCAGTACATACAGCGGTTCATTGGATGCGGTAATGGATCGTTCGCCACGAATTCGAATCTCGCCCATTTCGCCCGGACGCAAATTGGAGGTAATGTCCACGCCCGGAGCTTTTCCCTGTATCGCCTGCAACGCATTCTGTACGGGCTTTTCCTTAATGGTGCTTTCGCCAACGCGAAATACCGCTCCCGTTACATCGCTCTTGCGCACTGTGCCGTAGCCAATTACTACCAGCTCTTCCAGCTCTTGCCCCTCCTGCAAGGTAACGTCAATCACACGCCGGTCGCCCACCACAGCAGTTACCGTCGAATAGCCGACAAACGAGAACTCCAACACCGACTGTGCATCGGACACCAATATGGAATACGTCCCGTCCACGGTAGATACAACGCCCGTCGATGTGCCCTGTATCCTGATATTGACCCCCGGAAGGGTCTCGCCATTGTTGTCTGTCACCGTACCGGTGATGGTAAGCGTTTGCGCCGCAACAGCAGCATTAACGCAAAACAGCAAACCGACAACTATACAAAAGTTCAATCTTCTCTTTAATTTACTCATGATTTTAATTGTTTAACATTTGATTAAAAAATTTGATTAAAAATTGGTTTGTTTTATAAATTTTGGGGTTTTATCCTAACTCCGTTAGAATAAAACCGCATGACGTTTTTATCCCGATAATATCCTCATAGGCAGACAGTTTTAAAGGTGAATAATCCGGTTAAAAGGTTCGGCGGGCACAGCAACAAAAAAGCCACAACCCGCCCAAGCCGGTTGCAGCCTTTCATTAAGTTCCCTAAAACACGTGCGTCCCCGCACGTATATTTTATAGCATATACGCGATTCTCTCTCTCTCTCTCTCTCTCTCTCTCTCTCTCTCTCTCTCTCTCTGCAAAAATCATGCCAAACTTGCTAATTTGCAGGTTTTCAACTGTTTTATTTGCGAAAAACGGATTCATCTCTCATTTTTTTCTCACTGCAAAGATACAAAATTATTTCCGAAAAACAAAAAATCCCAAAATGTCCATTATTTGCGTGATTTTCAAAATTCATAAAAAGTATGTTCATCGCTGTAATAATGATGAAACCGCGCATCAATTCTGTTGGGCGGCAAACGGCGTAAACCGTGCGGACGGAAGAAAAACTACCGCTACCGCCATGAACAAACAGGACGTGTATGTCATCCTGCAGGAAGGCGCTTATTTCTACGACGCTAACGCATCACGGATGCCACCCTATTTTGTTAATTCTTCTCTGATCCGTTTTATCTCGTCGATGATAACGCGGAGCTGTTCTTCGGTACATGTCACTATACTGGAGTCGTGTTGGACGATTCTCAACGATCCGTCTTGTTCGATCCTGTCGGGGGCGCCGCCTTCTTTCATGGTGATTTCAACGGGTGCGTAAGCCTCTTGTATTTCGGCGAATTTCAGTATCAATGCAGCAATTTCTTTTTGGTTTTGATAATAGCCCAGCATTTTCACCAATTCGTTCAGCAGCAATTTCTGTTCCCCGATGCTCTCCGCCAGACGTGCATTAGACGATTCTTCGTAAAACCGGCACGATAGATACATCGCTTCCATCCACACGCCGCTGATCATCACAATGCTCAGGTTACCCCGTCCGCTTTGTCGCAAGTAGCGATCCATTCTGTTGAAACTCTGCTGAGATATATTTATCAGCGAATCAATACTTTCATTATTGTCCGACAGGCGTTTCAGTGTAGCGTAGTTGAAGAATTGCCCGATGTTCAGCCCTTCTGCAAGATTTTTCATCGCCACAATATACACCGATACCATGGACGTTTTGCCGTACATGTTCAGATAGCCCAAATCAGCGCCGAACACACCGAGATTGAATGCCTTATCGTATGCGGTATTGTAATCGGACAAGTTTTTGGTGGTGGCAAGATATTTTTGCGAAAACGGCACGTTCAGGCTTTTGAACAATGCCGCCGTTTCTATGGGTGACGAAATATTGTCCACAATTTCTTTCACCAAATTATCCGATATTTTTATCGAAACGTTATGGACGGAGTCCGGCACTACAAAATCATTTCCGTCTTGCTGCGTACGGCTACATGTGCACGAAACTGTCTGTGACACAACAATAATCCAAAGAGGAACATACCATATTTTTTTCAACATAACACTATATAATTTATCCCCAAATATAATAATTATATGGATACTTTGAAGCGGCATCACGAAAAAAAATCAAAAAAACGACCCGCGTTTTCAATTTTAATTGTCTATAGGGCGGCAATAGTAACAGGTACAATATGTTCACCGCCTTTCCTTTTAATTGACTATATGTCTCTAAAAATTCCAAATATCGTCAAATAATGGGGTGGGTAGTTAAAGGCATTGTTTTGGGGTTATTTTTGAAAAAGAGAGTCCTGTCCTTTTGCTTGCCTCGCCCGTTTTGATGACGTAAAACCTTTATCTTAAATGCATACGCCTTGACACCAAACAAAATAATTTTGGCGATAACGGGAAAAGGCCTATCTTTGTGTCGTAAACATGATAATAATGGACGATTATGGCACGTTACCTTGACCCCAAAAATGATTTGCCCTTCAAGCGTATCTTCGGCGAGCATCCCGATTTGCTGAT
>JAISWR010000017.1 GCA_031270985.1 Bacteroidales bacterium
TTATTGGGTTATTGGGTGATTGGGTTATTGGGTTATTGGGTTATTGGGTTATTGGGTTATTGGGTTATTGGGTTATTGGGTTATTGGGTTATTGGGTTATTCATTTCTTAGCGTTGTGTTGATTTGTAAATTAAAATTAATGCGTATCTTTCCTCTGTAAAAAAACTTTTTTTCATTTCTTGCGCTTGGAAAACCCAAGTTTTTCATGTAATTTTGTCCGCATTTTAATCCTAACAAACAATTGATTGACATCATGAAACAATTTCTCATTTATTGTCTGTTCCTGCCGTTTGCGGGAACAGTGTTTATCCACTGCGGAGGTAATCGGCAACCACAAACTACCGCCACAGAAGAAGGTTTCCAATCCATGTTCGACGGCAAAACGCTGGACGGATGGGAGTTTGATTCCGTATATTGGAGCGTGCAGGACGGTATAATGGTAGGCGAGATCATGCCGGAGACCATCTTGAAACGCAATTCGTTCATCATCAAGAAAGATCTTATCTTGAGGGATTTCGAGATGAAGGTGGAATACCGTATTTCGGAAACCGGCAACAGCGGGTTGAGTTACCGCAACGCGGCGATTGACACATTGCCTTACGCGCTTACCGGCTATCAGGCAGATATTGACGGGCGCAATTTCTACACCGGTCAGAACTACGAGGAGCGGGGACGACAATTCCTTGCATTGCGCGGGCAAACCACAGTGATTGAAACGGAGCATGTGTCGCCCACCTCGAAAGAAGTGCGCGAGCAATTTAACCTGACCGGCGACTCGCTGAGCCGGCACATCAAAAAAGGCGAATGGAACGAATACCGCATCATTGCCAAAGGCAACCGCTTGCAGCATTACATAAACGACGTGCTGATGAGCGACGTAACGGACAACGACACCATCAACCGCAGGATGGAAGGCGTATTCGGCGTGCAGGTGCATGTGGGGCCGCCCATGAAGGTGGAATACCGGAATTTCAGGGTAAAAACGCTGGAATAATCCTATGATAAGGATAGGGATTTTGTCCGACACACACGGATATATCGACCCGCGTCTATATGACTTTTTCGCTTCGTGCGACACTTTATTCCATGCGGGAGACATCGGCAACAGCGCCACAGTGGAAACTTTGACGGCATTCAAGCCGTTGGTGGCGGTGTACGGCAACACGGACGGACCGGATATCCGCGCTGCATATCCCGAAGTGCAACGTGTCACTTGCGAAAATACGGACATCCTGATGACGCACATCGGCGGTTATCCGGGCAGGTACGAGCACAAAATCGACCGGATGCTGAAAGCGCGTCCGCCGCAACTGTTCATAGCCGGACATTCACACATCCTCAAAGTGATGTTTGACAAGTCCTTGAGCCTGCTGCACATCAATCCGGGCGCTATGGGCAACAGCGGGATACATCGCGTGAAAACGGCAGTACGCCTTGTCATCGAAGGCAACAACATGAAAAATTTGGAGGTGCTGGAACTGCAACGCGCCGGTCATTAACGGCTGAGATTCAGTTTTTCCAACTCCTGAGCGCGGGTTGTGATGATAGATTTGCGGTTGAAAAACGCCACGATATAGGCGTCTTTGTAGCCGTAGCGTTTCACTTCACGCAAGGCGTTTTCCGCTTCGGCGTGTGCACGGAAAAGTCCCACGTAATATTTTACAACACCCGAAGCCATTTTTTCGCCCGACACGGGGCTTAACCCTCCGAATGCATTCATGGCTATCGGTTTGCCGAATGCGCCGAGTTGTATCCTGTACGCCACTCCTCCGTCGGGCAAAGACACATCGACAGGTATCGGATTTTTTTCCGAATACGGACAATCCGCAAGTATCTTAAAATCAAAAACGGACGACTGTGCCGAGGCGGATTCTCCGTACAAATCGCTGGAATCCGCAATGTCGTCGGCATTTTGAGGAATTGCGACGACGGTTTTCCCGTGTTCCGTGATATACCGGCTCGCCACGGCAAACCATGCTTCCGCTTCTTGCTGCAATGATGCGGCAATAATGTTGTCGTTACGGATAGCGTTGCGCAGTTTCGTTTTATCCGCATTCGGCGCAGACGCCAGCAAGTCGGTATTGTTTTCCACCCGCAACGTGAGCGAATCGGCGCGCATTTGCAAACGCAACGCTTTCTCCATAGCCGCCCTGTACTCCGGATCGTTAAAATATGCAGGCGGAACACCCCTCTGTGCGACGCAAACAGACGACGCCACACAGGTTATGACTATGAGTAATATCATCCGACCTGCGTATAACATGTAAATATTTTTTTTTGCAAAAATAATTATTTCTACGCAACGTTTTTCATATTTTCTCATCTATAATTTAAATATTTAAAAGATTTTCAAATATGAATATTTTGAGAAACATTACTATAGTTGTGCTGTGTGCCCTGACAGTTGCGTGTTCGGTAAAGCATCCGGAACGACAAAACAGCACGATATTCTATTCAGCCTCAGATATTGAACACCTTAATGTCGTTTTTGTGCAACGCGAAGCCAATGAAACGGACAGGGTACAGCCCGTCCTGACACAGATTGAATATGACATTCTGGATGTATTGGCGGAACGGATTGATCCGGCAACGCGCCTCGAATTTGACGATAAATGCCTGCAATGGATGAGTTGCTGGATGTATACCGACACGGAAACCCTGCTGGAAAACCCGCAATATGCTTTGAAATGCAATGAAAAAGAGTATAAGGAACTGATTCGCTTTTGTGCGCAGCAGGATGAACATATCATGTTGCTGTTCTGTCGGCTTGCGGCTCACTCAAAATGCCCTTACGACCGGTTTTTGATGCGTCCGGTGCTGGATTTGTCGGAACATTTTCCGGAATATCGCCGTTTTTGGAACGAAATCAATGCGGCATTAATAAAGGAAAAACCGACCAGCAGTACCTGCAATGAGACGACCATCTGGTATATGCGGAAAATACTCGAATCCAAATACGGCTATACCTACGCCAGCCGTCTGATGGCTGTGTTCGACGCCGAAAGACTATTACTGATGGCACTGTAACAACAGCACTATTCAAATACACTGCATTAATTATCAGTGATTTACAATATTGCGGAAAACTTATATTTTACTGATTATCTGTCAGTTAAATACCGCATCAATATTCAGTTTCAGTCCCAGTTCTTTCAATTGTTCGTCGGCGATGGTGGAGGGGCTGTCGATCATCACGTCGCGTCCGGCGTTGTTTTTGGGGAAAGCGATGACGTCACGGATGCTGTCCAGCCCGGCGAACATGGACACGAGGCGGTCGAACCCGAAGGCAATGCCTCCGTGCGGCGGCGCTCCGTAGCGAAAAGCGTGCATCAGGAAGCCAAACTGCGCTTCCGCCTGTTCGGGGGTGAACCCCAACGTGCGGAACATGGTTTGCTGCAACTGTTCGTTGTGGATCCGGATGGAGCCGCCGCCCAGTTCCACGCCGTTCACCACACAGTC
>JAISWR010000049.1 GCA_031270985.1 Bacteroidales bacterium
AGTAGTTTTGATTATGACGATGAAACAGAGATTTTCTCCATACGTAAGAACACAAAATTCACCACGCATATTGACGTCCATTTGCGAATTAAGTACTACCTGTTGAGTTATCTGCGTCGTAAAGAACGCGAAAACAAAATCGCTGCTTTCGATGAAATCATTTTTGAAATCCTGCCGCTGCTTAAAAACGGAACAACGCCCGAAAATCAAACCATTTTAAATGTTCTTGAAACTATAGCCGATCGTGTCGGCATAGACGGTTGGCGCTTGAAAAGTAAAACCGGACAATTGGAGTTGTTTATCTAACAAGAGACTGCCGTATTCTTGATACCGTTGAAAGATTGACAATAAAAAGAAACATTGGAATAACAGTATATTACTTGCTATTTCCCCTCTTCAAAATCAGACAAAACAAAAACCATTTGAATATAAAATACTAATATTCAAATATTGCCACAATCCGTCTTCTTTTTCGACAAAGATACATTATTTGCGCCATGACAGTTTGAAATACACTTTATTCAAACAAGTTTCGTACTCTTTGGAAAAATGAGTTGTCTTCTTTGGTCGGATTGGGTTGAAAATTTTTCGATTTGTCCAGTTTTTCGAGTGTGGCGCGTTCTTCTTTGGTTACATCCTTGGGTATCCACACATTGACAGATACCAGCAAATCACCCACATTCAGACCGTTGACGTCGGGGATGCCTTTTCCTCTCAGGCGCAGTATTTTTCCCGATTGCGTGCCGGCATCCACCTTGATTTTGACCTTTCCTGCTACGGTCGGAATTTCCGCTGTTGCGCCTAAGATGGCGTCAGGAATACTGATAACCAGTGAGTAAATCAGGTCGTTGCCGTCGCGAATCAGTTCCGGATGCGCTTCTTCTTCAATCACTACAATCAGGTCGCCGTTGATACCTCCGCGACGGGCGGCATTGCCTTTCCCGCTGACGGTTAGTTGCATTCCTTCGGCTACGCCTGCCGGTATCTTGATGGACACTACTTCTTCCTCCTGCACAATGCCTTCACCGTAACATGAGGTGCACTTTTTGGTGATAATTTTTCCCGTTCCGCCACAGGTGCTGCACACCGTTGATGTTTGCATACGCCCCAGTATGGTGTTGGATACGCGCGTCACATGCCCCGTCCCTTTGCAGGCGTTGCATGTAGCATATCCCGAACTGCCTTCCGCGCCTGTGCCGTTACACGTTTTGCAAGCGATGTATTTTTTCAGTTTCAGTCTCTTTTCTGTACCGTTCGCCACTTCGTCCAGTGTCAGTCGCACTTTCACCCGCAGGTTGCTGCCGCGATTGACGCTTTGCCGTCCACCACCGCCGAATCCGCCGAATCGAAAACCGCCCATGCCGCCCATATCGTTAATGATGTCTCCGAAACGGGAAAAAATATCTTCCATACCTCCGCTAAATTCCGACTGTCCGCTCACTCCCGCATGGCCATACTGGTCGTAACGCGCCTTTTTATTGTCATCACTCAGCACTTCGTAGGCTTCTGCTGCTTCTTTAAACTTTTCCTCTGCCTCCTTGTTACCCGGATTTTTGTCCGGATGATACTGAATGGCTTTTTTCCGGTATGCCTTTTTAATTTCCTCTTTCGAAGCGGTTTTGGATACTTCCAGCACTTCGTAATAATCCTTTTTTGTCATAATGATTCGGATTTTGCAAGTTATTCGCCGACAACGACTTTGGGATAACGAATAATTTTATCGTGCAACACGTATCCTTTTTGTATCACATCCATTACTTTACCTTTCATGTCGTCCGACGGGGCGGGAATATTGGTCACAGCTTCATGCGTGTCGGCATTAAATGGTTCGTTTAATGCCGCTATCTCGCACACTCCTCTGGATGCGAGAAAATCTTTCAACTTATTGTAAATAAGGCTCATTCCCGTTTTCACGGCATCCATATCATCCGATTTGACGACCACTTCCAAGCCGCGTTCAAAATCGTCCACCACCGGCAGTAATTCTTTAATCACCGATTCACCTGCCGTTTGTATCAGATCTGTTTTCTCGCGGAGCGTCCGTTTTCGGAAATTGTCAAATTCTGCTGCCAAACGCAGGTATTTGTCTTGCCATTCCGCCGCTTTGTCCGATTGTTCCTCGTCGGATTCGACATTTTCCGTTTCCGCCTCCTGTTCGGGGATGATTTCATCTCGGCGGATATCTTCTTCTTGTTGTTCGTTGGAGTGATTGTTTGCCATATTTCGATGATGGTTGACTTTCGACTATTCAATAACTATTTTCGATCGTGAAGATGTACAAAAAATTTGCCAAACTGCGGCGGCGGTCAAATTGTCTGAATTTATGCGGCAGATACGGACAAAATGGCAGGGCACGCAAGATCAAAGGCGGAGAGTCGCAAAGTCGGAGACAGTCTCGAAAATATGCGTCACCAGGATATATTCAAGCCTGTATTATTCCTTTCCTCAATTTGTGAGCCGTCGGGCGTTTGCAGTTTCACGTTTTTGATGACGAAATTTTCCGTATAGCGGACAACGCCCGCTTTGTCCGCCTGTATGTCCATGTTTTTCAATTCTACGTTTTGAACCACCGACTGTTCCGAACCGACGCAACTCACCAACGTTCCGGTGTGCGTGCCCTTGATGTTGGACAGGTACACGTTGCGGAAGTGTGGCGTTCCCTGTTCGGGCGGCACTTGTTGGAGCATCACGTTCCAGTGTGCGGGCAGTTCCTGTCCTTCGTACTCTTTGGGCAATGTGGAATAACTGTACGACGGGTTCCAGTTCATTTCGCAACTTAATATGAAGCGTGTGCTGTCGGCGGTCACGTTGTCCATGTAGATGTGTTCCACCACTCCGCCTCGGGTCATTGCCGATTTGATGCGCAGGGCTGTGCGTGTGCCCAGCGAACGGCTGTCGGCGCAATAGATATAGCGTATGCCGCCCGACGTTTCGCTGCCGCAGGTCATCAGTCCTTCTCCTCTGCGAGCGGTACAGTTGCGGATGAATACGTACTCGGTGGGGCGGTTCACCCGCAGTCCGTCGGCGTCGCGTCCCGCTTTCAGGCAGATGTTGTCGTCGTTGCAGTCAATGTCGCAGCCTTCCACCAGGATATGGTGCGAGGAGTCGATGTCAATGCCGTCGGTACTCGGTCCACGCCCGCCTATATTGTTGCGGATGGTGACGTTGCTCACCGTGCAGTACGAGGAGTACAGCACCTGCACCGTCCAGAAACCCGACTTTTGAAAGGTAAGTCCGTCAATGGTGATGTTTTTCGAGCCGGACACCAGCAGCGAGCGCACCCGCTTGCAGTCATAGTCCACAATCCACCTTAACCCGCGCCGTACATAATCTCGGCTCATTTCAAAATACTTCCGCCACAGGTATTGCCCGTCGCCGTCAATGGTTCCTTCTCCGGTGACGGAAGCATTTTCTGCGTCTATCACGTTGATGATTGCCGAGGGCCACACCATCTCCACGCCTGCCACACGGGTGGGTATTTCGGGAAATGCCGCCTCGTTATTCACCGCTTTCAGGGTTACTCCCTTTCCGATGTGCAGTTCCACGTTGCTTTTCACAAAGACGGCGCCGGTAAGGTACACGCCCGACGCAAAATCCACGCGTCCGCCGCCCTGTGCGGCACATTCGTCGATAGCGGCCTGAATCTGCTGCGTTGCCGGTATGGTGTCGTTCCGAAAGGCTACCGTTACCTGATGTTTGCCCGCAGGTTTTGCCTGAGCGCCAACGGTTTTTACCCAATCCGGAAGTTGGGCGGAAATATTGTCATGAAATGACATAGAAACAACGACGATTGCCATCGCCATAAACGTTTTTCCAAGCATAGCGTTAAAGAATTTTGTATTTTAAAAACACAAAAATAGATAAAAATTTTGAATTAAAATGTTAAAAGATGTTAAAAGGCTTGGTTGTTTCCAAAAGATATTCAGAAAAAGGACATAAAACATATTCTTGGAGGACAAGCATTTATTTGCCGTTGTGGTTTTGTTGGTGGTTATACCACAGGGGATATCACTATAACTGCGCCTACTTTAACAGATGCGCTTCAGGTTTTAGCTGGATTATGTCAGGGAGCAGGTGCTACATGTAATGGCTGTGATTATTATTAGTCAAAGGAAACCGTGCAGTTATAATAAATTTTAATAATTGCACGGTTTATTTAATTGTGCATCTTTATCAGCAGCGCAAATCATCGGGGTGCACTGTTTTTGGGATAAATCTTTTTTTGAGGTGCTATTGCCTTTTTTGATTAGGATGATTATTAACCACAGAGATCACAGAGGGCACAGAGGAAAAATAAACTCTGTGTTCTCCGTGTCCTCTGTGGTAAAAAAA
>JAISWR010000040.1 GCA_031270985.1 Bacteroidales bacterium
TGTGTGTGTGTGTGTGTGTGTGTGTGTGTGTGTGTGTGTGTGTTTACACGATTTTCCGAGAAAAGCAAATAAAAATGTTGAAAGTTATCCACATCGGACAGATTTTTCTGTCCCTCATCTGTATCTTTCCTGTATGAAGGTTGAAACATCAACAAATTGCCGATTGTATTTGAACGCATGGATATGATTTTTAAACGTGTAATTATACGTAATTTTTTTGAATATGTTTCCTTTTGGCAAAAAAAATGCAAAAAAAGTTTTTACAATTATCATAAAGGGATATAAAATATTTCATGTATCTCCTGATTTCGCCACAGGGACGCCCTACGAATAAAATCAAAGAAAGAAAAGTGTCAGACTCGTCATTTCACCCGTGCAGGATGATTGGCAATAAAGGCTTTCCAACTCTTTTCGGTAACGTTTGCGGTATTGACTTGAGCGGGGTTTTTCTGGTAAAAATGGCATACGGCGGCGGCAAGTCCATCTGTGGCGTCAAGATTTTCGGGCATTTTTTCGATGCGGAACATGCTTTGCAGCATGAGCGCCACCTGTTCTTTCGAGGCGTTGCCCCGTCCGGTGATGGAAAGTTTGATTTTGCGCGGAGCATATTCGTAAATGTCAAGCGAACGGGACAAGGCGGCTGCGATGGCGGTTCCCTGCGCACGTCCGAGTTTCAACATGGATTGTACGTTTTTTCCGTAGAAAGGCGCTTCAATAGCGAGTTCGGACGGCTGAAAATGTTCTATCAGGGATATGGTGCGGTTGAAAATCAGTTTTAATTTGGCATAATGATCTTCCAGCCGGTGTAATTCCAGCGCGCCCAGCGCCAGCAAGTCGGCGTGACGGTCGTCGCACGTGCGGATCAATCCGTAGCCCATCACGGTGGTTCCGGGGTCAATGCCTAATATGATGCGTTGAGTGGACATGGCGTTATTTTCATCCTTGCCGCATCCGTTCAATCATGCGGTTGCGGCGTTCCGTCGTTTTGCGGCTATGGTCGCGTATTTCCCGTATGAACGGGTTATCGTCGAAATTGTTTGCCTGTCCGGCATGTTTGCCGTAGTTTGCGAGTGCGAGGTCTTTTTGTGCGTCGTTGCAAATCATTTCGTTGATGGCAATCACGCTGTCACTCCACGATTCTGCGATGCGTATCACATCCTGCGCGGTGAACTGCTCGACAGGAATGTCGAAAAATTGCCGTATTGCACCGATAGCCCATGTCCATGCGTAGGCGTCGCAGTTACGGTGCATGTCTGCAAAAGATTCCGCAATGGCTTCAAGAGAAGCGATCTTGTTTGTCTCAATGTCGTTGATCAAACGTTCCGTTTCGCTTTCTGGAACGATGAGTCCCGCAAGGTCTGTCCAGTCGCCTTTTCCGGCTGATGCAACCGGCTGCAGACATTGCCTGACGGTATTGTCGTCTGCGCAATGGATGTTTTCCAGCTTTTCCATCAGTTTGTCGCCCAGATACAGGCAAATGCCCATCCGGTACAACCGTATTCCTTTTTGCCGTGCGTCGGCTGTTATTTTTACGCCCTGATATGCGGAAATATTCGACCGGTCGTCCTGCGTCAGTTTTTGTAGCAAGTCAAGTCCTTTCATCATTTTGCCGACCGTATAAGGGTTCAGCAGGCTGAAATTGATATGGTCAAGACGATTTGAGGGATTTCTGGCATCTCGGCCGATCCATTTACGGGTGTCGCGTACAACGCCTGCACTGCGCAGACTGACGCCCGGGACAAGAAGACTGTCGCCCTCGCTTTCGATGAGGTATGAAAAAGGCAGAAGAGAAGTGTCGGGATGATTGCCGTGTCGTCCTGCCACCAGCGTGAACGCTCCCATTTGCGCCGGCAGTTTCAGGTATGCATTGCTGGCTGCTTTTAGGCCGCGCTCCATGATTCCCCAATGCACTGCCCCGAGTTTGTACATGTGGTTGCTTTGGTTGAACCCGCTTCCGGCATTCATGAAAGAACAGCAACCCGCTATCAACAGCGTTGATTTGTGGTGGGTGACGGTGTAAGGCCCCGCCAGCGCCGAACAGGCTTCTCCGTGTAAACACAGGCAGTTGGAAAAGAACAGGGAGTTTTCCGCCGAAAATTGTTTGCTCAGCAGACATCCTTGCCCGACGAACGTGTTGGTTATCGCAGCGCCGTCGGTAACGACAGCGCCGCTCGCCACGATAAAGTTTTCGGCAATGACGTCTGTCCCGATGTACGCAGGAGCGTCCCTGTCGCCGACAACAGTACCGTTGGCAAGGCGAGATGCGCCCTCTATGACACTGTGCGCGCCGATACGCAGGTTGTGCAGCGATCGGCTGTTGCGTACCCGTGCGTATTCGCCCACAACGCCTCTTTCTGAGGTGACGGAAGCGGCGTAAGCGCGGATCATGGCAACAATTTTTTCCGTTGCGGGGGATTTGCGGACAGCAATGAGATATGCCAGATGGGCGGACAGACGGTCGAAAATGGGGACTTCGCGTCCACCGCTTTCATTCAGGACGGTTGCCGGCGTTCCGTTGCCGAAACTGCTTGCACTGTCGGTAGCCAGCACATCCACGTTTTCAATCACTGCATGATCGGCAATATCATAGTTGGCAATATAATTGCCGATGCGGGCTATATATGTATTATTGCCGATATGGCAGTTGTGCAGTCGTGCGTCGGATATACCACAGTGTTTTTTCACGCCTCCGGCGAAGGTTATTTCTTCGGCAAACGCTCCCATGCGGATGTTGCCTGAAAAAATGCAGTCACGTACATAGCAAGGGTTGAATCCGTCATCCACTTTTACCTGTTGCCAATTCTCGCAACGACAACCTTGCGCAGTCAATATCTCGGTTTCTTTTTCGGTCAGATTCCTGTAATTCATACGTCGACGGCAGATTTTATCTCGCAGCAACGGTTTCTATCTCCACCAGAGCGCCCGCAGGCAAGTCCTTTACGGCAAACGCCGCACGCGCAGGAGCTTCGGAAGGGTAATAGCGGGCATACACCGCGTTCATTTCCGCAAAGTGTTTCATATCTGTCAAAAAACAGGTGGATTTCACCACGTCGGTATAGGCATAACCTGCCGCTTTCAGGATAGCGCCCACGTTGTCCAGCACTTGCGCAGTTTGTTCCGCAATGCCGCCTTCCACAAGTTTGCCCGTTGCCGGATGGATGGGAACTTGCCCCGATATGAACAACATGTTGCCTGACTCCACTGCTTGACTGTATGGGCCTATGGCTTTCGGCGCATCATCCGTTGTAATAATCCTTTTCATGACGAATATTTTTTGACAAAAGTATTATATTTTTTGAAAATTTGAAAAAAGTTTGATGACGAAGGGCAATATGGTTCAATAAAAAAGCCTTGCAAGATGTTATTCTTACAAGGCTTTTTATATATAAAAGAAAGCGGTACAGGGCTGTACTTTGTCTTTTCGTATCGGTGGCGGACGGTTTGAACCGTCCCATCCGAAAGGCTCTATAAAGGAGGTATTCCAGCCACACCTTCCGGTACGGCTACCTTGTTACGACTTAGCCCCAGTCACCCATTTTGCCCT
>JAISWR010000073.1 GCA_031270985.1 Bacteroidales bacterium
ACATTTTAATTGTTTATCAATTAATTATTTAAAGCTACAAAGATAGCAGTTGTACGTAAGAGTACGGTCGTAAGCGCAACAGGGGTGGCCTTGATTTTTATTTCACGCGCTTGGAAAACTGAAGTTTTTCATCTAATTTTGCAAAAGATTTTCGGGTGCAAGAAATCATGTATTTTATTCATAATAATATAATTAAACACAAATGGCAAAAATAAATTTTGGCGGAGTATTGGAAGATGTTGTTACTCGCGAGGAGTTTCCTATCAGTAAAGCGCGCGAAGTGCTGAAAAACGAGATAATTGCCGTGATAGGCTACGGAGTGCAAGGGCCTGCACAGGCGCTCAACATGCGCGACAACGGTTTTAAAGTAATTATCGGTCAGCGCAAAGGCGGAAAGACGTGGGACAAAGCCGTTGCCGACGGCTGGGTGCCGGGCGAAACGCTCTTTCCGGTGGAAGAAGCCGCCGAAAGAGGGACACTTATCCAGTATCTGGTGTCGGACGCTGCACAGGGCGAGTTGTGGCCATTGCTGAAACCACGCCTGAAAGCGGGCGATGCGCTGTATTTTTCACACGGCTTTTCCGTCACCTATAAAGATCAAACGGGGATTATTCCTCCGGACAACGTTGATGTTATTTTGGTGGCGCCTAAAGGTTCGGGCACCAGTGTCCGCCGCAATTTTCTTGCCGGAGCGGGCATCAATTCGAGTTATGCCGTCTTCCAAGACGCTACGGGACGCGCTTTGGAACGTACGTTGGCAACAGGCATCGCCATCGGTTCGGGTTACCTGTTTGCCACCACCTTTGAAAAAGAAGTGTACAGCGACCTTACCGGCGAGCGCGGCGTCCTGATGGGTGCGCTGGCGGGCATCATGGATGCGCAATACAAGGTGTTGCGCGACAACGGACACACCCCCAGCGAGGCTTTCAACGAAACGGTGGAAGAATTGACGCAAAGCCTCATCCGTCTGGTGGACGAAAATGGCATGGATTGGATGTACGCCAATTGTTCCGCAACCGCGCAACGTGGAGCGCTGGACTGGCGCCCCCGTTTTGCCGCCGCAGTTGCGCCCGTGTTTGAAGACCTCTATGCCCGCGTGAAAGACGGACGCGAGTGTAAACGCGTGCTGGAGTCCACAGGTGGCGCCAACTATCGCGCGGAGCTGGAAAAAGAACTGAAAAACTTGCGTGAATCGGAAATCTGGCAGGCAGGCGATCAGGTGCGTAAACTGCGTCCCGAGAAATAAATTCACAATACAAGATTCGAATACAGGGCGAAATACGGGGTTCCCAATTTTGCCTTTTGCCGGATTACAGTTTTTTGCATTATTTTGTTTTTATCCGCAAAATAATGTATGTTTGCCCTCGTTTTATATTTTACGTATGGCGGTTATGAAGTTCAAAAAAGAAATCAAAATAGGTGTTGTTGTTACTTTCATCATTTTCTTGTTTTTATGGGGGTACAATTTCCTGAAAGGGCGTAATCTGTTCTCTTCATACAATTATTATTACGCTGTTTTTCCCCATGTGGGCGACTTGCAAACCTCCGGTGCGGTGAAAGTGAACGGCTTTGTGGTGGGATTGGTGAGCGATATTGCGTTCACGTCCGACCGGTTGGACAGCCTGAAAGTGGAAATAGCCGTCAAAAAAAACCTGAATATTTCGAAAAACACGATTGTACGAATAGAGAGCGGTTTGATTTCAGGTAACTATGTCGCCCTACTGCCGGGCAAAGGTGAACTTGCCCAAAACGGCGACATGCTGAAAGGCGTTCTTGTCCCCGATTTGCTGGGAAAATTGGCGCCGATAGCCGACAAAGCGGATAGTGTGATGAATTCCATCAACTATACGCTGGGCATTTTCCACAATATGCTGGACAGCACCGTACAAGACAACTTTCGAAGCATTGTGGCGAACACGGAGCGGATGGTGTCGTCCTCACGCAACAAAATCGGTCTGATTTTGAGCAATTTTGAATCCGTGTCGAGCAATCTGGAAAAGAGCAATGAAGACATCAGCCAACTGATAAGCAATCTTTCCGCATTTTCCAGCACATTGTCGGAGTCGGACGTAAAAACCACTGTAGACCATGCCAACAGCACCCTCCGGCAACTGGACACACTGCTGAAAGGCATCAATGCGGGGGAAGGAACCGTCGGTAAATTGGCGCGCAACGATTCCGCATACATCTTCCTGCAACGTTCGCTGGAGGACTTGGATAAGTTGCTGATTGACTTGCGCGAAAATCCGAAAGAATATGTGCATTTTTCCCTGTTCGGGAAAAAATCCAAAAATTAACTCATGGAACAACCCACCACAACACTAAACAATGGCGTCCAAATGCCTATGCTCGGTTTCGGTACTTTCAAAGTGCCGGACGGCGAAATCACTGCCCAATCCGTAAAAACCGCACTGGAACTTGGTTATCGCCATGTGGACACAGCCGCTATTTACGGCAACGAAACCGGAGTAGGCGAAGGCATCCGGCAAAGCAGTATCGCCCGTAAGGACATTTTCCTCACCACCAAAGTGTGGAACGCCGACCATGGCTACGACACCACCCTTAAAGCATTCGACGTCAGCCTGCAAAAGTTGGGGACGGACTATCTTGACCTGTATCTCATCCATTGGCCCAAACCGCTGAACAGGGAAACGTGGCGCGCTATGGAACGGCTGTATGGGGAAAAACGCATCCGCGCCATCGGCGTTTCCAACTTCCACATCCATCATCTGGAAGACTTGCTGTCCGCCTGTGAAATCGTTCCCGCCGTCAACCAGATTGAATTTCATCCGCGACTGACACAGTCCCATTTGCTGGACTTTTGCAAGCGGAAAGGCATACAGCTCGAGGGATGGAGTCCGCTGATGAAAGGACAGGTGATGGACATTCCCCTGTTGAAGAACCTGTCAGCCAAGTACAGCCGCACCGTTTCACAAGTCGTCCTGAGATGGGATATTCAGAAAGGCGTGGTGACCATCCCCAAATCCACACATCGCGAACGGATAAAAGAAAACATGCAGCTATTCGATTTTGAAATCAGCGAGGAAGACATGTTGCTGATCGATGCACTGAACACCGGACAGCGTACCGGCTCAGACCCTGATAATTTTAATTTCTGACACAATAAACATAAAGTATCATGGAAGTACTGAACAGTATCCTGACGCGACGCAGCATCAGAAAATATACAGACGAAACGATTTCCCGCGAGAAGATGGAGGAACTCATCAGGTACGGAATGTACGCACCGTCGGCACACAACCGGCAGCCGTGGCATTTTGTCCTGTTGAACGACAAAAACGTCTGCGAAAAGATTCTGGAGTTCCATCCCTACGCCAAAATGCTGTCGTCCGCTCAGTGGGGAATAGCAGTATGCGGCGACGAAACGGAAGCGCTCTCGCCCGAATATTGGCCTGTTGATTGCGGCGCTGCCACTATGAACATTCTGTTGGCGGCGCACGGGATGGGCTATGGTGCTGTGTGGCTGGGCATCTATCCGCGCGAAGAACGTATCTCCGCTATGCAAGAGCTGTTGGGGCTCCCGCCGCATGTCCACACATTTTCCATCATATCCGTAGGCGTTCCTTATCAGGAAACAGCAACGCCGGATCGTTTCCGTCGCGGTAGAATACATCTGAACAAATGGTAAAAACATGGATATTTTTATTGATCTGCTGAAAATTGTCCTTCCTTCCATCATCCTGCTGGCGGCTGTGTGTTACATCGTGGGCGGTTTTTTGCGCAATAGCGAAAAACATCGGCAACTGAAAGCCGCGAAAGACAACCGGAAAATCATCACCCCTTTGCGTTTGCAGGCGTACGAACGACTGGTGCTTTTTTTGGAACGGACATCGCCGGATTCCATCGTGCTTCACGCCAATTATCCGGACAACACTGCCGAACAACTGCATCAAGAACTGCTGCAGACCATCCGTGCGGAATATGAACACAACCTCACCCAGCAGCTGTACGTGTCGCCGGAAGCATGGGAGAGCGTCAGAAATGCAAAAAATTATACCGTTTCGCTGATCAATGCCGCCGCACAAGAAATGGAAGACAACGCTTCCGCCATTGAATTGAGCCGTAAAATACTGAGTATGACTGCCGAAATGGAGCAACCACCTACCCAAAAAGCCGTCAATCAATTGAAAGCGGAAATAAGGCAACTGTTCAATTGACAAAATGTGAGAATCTTACAAATTTGCGCGTAAAAATAAAAAGAACAAGCCATCATGCCGTCACCCGTTATATCGTTCCGCAGTGCAGCCATCTATCAGGGGAATCTTTTGGTGTTGAAAAACGTCAATTTTTCCATTAGTTCCGGCGAGTTTGTCTATTTCATCGGGAAAGTGGGCAGCGGCAAGACCAGTCTGGTTAAAACCATCAATGCGGAATTGCCGTTAAAAAAGGGCGAAGGCGAAGTACTCGGCTATCATTTGGAAAAATTGAAAAAGAAACAGATCCCTTACCTGCGCCGCAAAATGGGCATAGTGTTTCAGGATTTCCAACTGCTCACCGACCGTAACGTTTACGATAACTTGATGTTCGTCCTGCAAGCCACAGGCTGGAAAAGCAAAGCCAAGCCCGACCGGCGCATACGGGAAGTGCTGCAACAGGTCGGGTTGGAAACCAAAACATATAAAATGCCGCACCAACTCTCCGGCGGCGAACAGCAACGGGTAGCCATTGCCCGTGCATTGCTCAACAGACCCGCCCTCATCCTCGCCGACGAACCTACGGGAAACCTCGACCCCGAAACTTCGTCGGAAATCATGCAATTGCTGATTGACATTAAAAATGAGGGACAAACCGTAGTGATGATCACGCATAACTACAACCTGTTGAAAAAATATCCTTTCCGCACTTTCAAATACGAAAATGAAACGGTGACGGAAACAACAACCTTACAGGAAATCGATTTCAACCTGCTCATGGAAGAAACGCATATCTCCGGTAGCCGCACGGAGATGGACAACCTCTTTGCCGCGTTTTATCCCGATTTTGAAAAATAAAGCCCGCATCAGAACTCAAAAAAGGGCTAAAGCTTTTTTTGAGGTGCTAATATATCGCACAAATTATAAACACAAAACGATTTCAATCACTCATGTTACGCACCGATCAATGTCAGGCTGTCCTGCGTTCCCCTCCTGTGGAGGTGTCCGA
>JAISWR010000141.1 GCA_031270985.1 Bacteroidales bacterium
GCGACCTGGGCACCCCCGCCGTTAACATGTCCATCGGTCTGCGCCGCGCAGAAGCCGCCAAAGCCTATCTGGTGGAAAAAGGCGTCGCGCCGGAACGCATCCAAACCGTCAGCAAAGGCGAAACAGAACCCATCGTACCCAACATCGGCGAAGAAAACCGACGGAAAAACAGAAGAGTGAAGATAGTGATGAACGAATAGTGAATAGTGAATAATGTAGGGGCAACCCTGTGTGGTTGCCTCTGGTAGGGGCAACCCTGTGTGGTTGCCCTGCTGAAAATAGTGAATGATGAATGATGAATGATGAATGATGAATGATGAATGATGAATGATGAATTGAATGATTAAGCATATCTGTCAGGCGCATCGAAGATAAATATGCCCACAGCAAAAATCATTTACGAAATATCGGATAAAAATTCTTACTTTTGTCCCAATTTTGAAATGATGGAAGAAGCCATTGATGTATTGAAATTGATTCCGCAACAACCACCCTTTGTCATGATTGATAGATTGTTGCATTTCAGTGTAACGAAGGTATCTGCCGGTTTGAAAGTGTCGTCCGGCAACATTTTTGTGGACAACGGCGTGCTTACCGAAGCGGGCATCATTGAAAGTATTGCACAAACCTGTGCGTTGCGCATGGGATATATCGGTGTGTTTTTGCACCACATGGAAGATGCGGGAATAAAAATCGGATTCATCGGCGCCATCAACAATCTGGTGATTGAGAAATGTCCTCGCGTGAACGATAAAATTGTTATCACTGTCACTGCCGTCAACGAAGTGCTGAATTTCACGTTCATTGACGCACAAGTGACCTGCGAAGGGGCAATAGTGGCTTCGTGCAGCATGAAAATTTCCTTATCCGAGATCAACAGTCAAGCGTAAAAAATGAAACGAATCTATCTGATTATTTTCCTCTGGAACATTGCAACGGCGGTCGTACAGGCACAGGACGGTTTCCAAGCCATTGCAGCAACAAACGATTTTAAAAAACGGTTGAATGAATCGTCCGTTTCCATACAGACGTTGACGGGCAGTTTCACTCAGGTGAAATACATTGATTTGCTGGAAGAAAAAATGGTTTCGGAAGGAGCATTTGCTTACAAAAAGAGCGACAGGATACGTTTCGACTACACGGCGCCGGAACGTTACCTGCTGGTGGTCAACGAGCAGCAGGTCAAGATTGTTGCCGACGGAAAAACCAATATATATGATTTGAAAAAGAACAAAACCGCCGTGCAGATGAACCTGTTGATGAGCGCCTGCATGACCGGCGACATTGACCGGCTGAATGTGGACTATCAATTGCTTTTCCATGAAAACGGAGAACAGTACAGGATACGGATTCTCCCGAACACAAACAACCTGACCGTTCAGCAAATGGACATATTGATAGACAAAAAGGATTTTGCCGTTCAGCAACTGAAAATCACCGAAACATCCGGCGATTACACCTTATATTCATTTTCGGAACAGAAAAAAAACACTGCTGTTCCCGACGCTTGGTTTAATATCGGCACACCATGAAAATAGTCGCTTTTTATTACACCCAGACAGGGCAGGCGCTGGAAATTCTCCATTCGGTGTGCCGTCCGTTGACGGAAGCCGGACATGAAGTGGTGTACAAAACCATTGTTCCCGAAACACCGTTTCCATTTCCGTGGACGTATGATTCTTTTTTTCAAGCGTTTCCCGAATCAAGGCAAGGCATTGCCTGTGCGGTAAAGCGCATGGAGCTTGATGAGGTGGCTGACGCGGGATTGGTTATCATTGCATACCAAACGTGGTTTCTTTCGCCGTCGCTGCCTGTGCAGGGTTTTTTTAGGGATGAAGCGGTGCGGACTTTTCTGCGCGGCAAATACGTGGTCACTATTGATGGTTGCCGCAATATGTGGGTGATGTCGCACATCAAAATACTGGAGAATATTGAACAGTGCGGAGGTGTATTGACTGGCAACATTGTGTTGCAAGACCGCCATCCCAATCTGGTGAGCGTGATACCCATCGTACGTTGGCTGATTGGCGGGAAAAAAGAAAAAAGCAGTATTTTTCCGGCGGCAGGGGTGTCTCAAAAAGATATTGACGGCGCTGCGGTGTTTGGAAAACAGATAGCCCGAACGCTTGCCGATGATGATCTCCCGAACTTGCAGGAGAAACTGATGCACAACGGCGCCATCAAGTACAAGCCCGATATTGTTTTTATTGAGAAAATAGGGCATCGTCTTTTTGGCGTATGGTCGAAGTTCATACTGCGCAAAGGAGGCTATGGCGCGCCACAACGGGCATTCAGACTGAAACTGTTCAAATATTACCTGTTTGTTGTGCTGTATCTGATTTCACCTGTCGGTCTGCTGGCATTCTACCTTACTTATCCGTTCCGCTATCGCGCCATCGGAAAAGACCGTCTAAAACAGTGTTTTATGTAGATTTAGCGCCATCACACCGTTTGATCATGTCGCCATAATCGGGAACATCTGTCAGGAAAACAGCGCCCCGCATGGCGGTGATGCTCATGCAGTAATGAAGCAATCCATTGGTGACCAACAAGAAAGGAGACTGTATCGTTTGGTGGTACACAGCGATTTGTTCGAATACTTTTTGGTTGACGGGCACTTCGGGCGCTTTACATTCCGCCAGCAACAAAGGCTGTCCGTTCCGTCCGTATACCACTACGTCGCTTCGTTTGTGCATTTGTGCGTACCGGAGCGGTGTTTCCACCGACATCAGCGTGAGCGGGCAATTTTTTTCCGCCGACAGATAATGAATCAAATGTTGGCGCACCCACTCTTCAGGCGTCAACGCTACATATTTTTTCCGGACAAGGTCGAAAATAAGCATTTTTTGATGCACAGACTTTGTCCGTATCGGACACGGCGGAAAATTTAATAACGGAAATTCCATACATTCAGTGGCGTATCGTATATCCTGTTAATTTATATCGCTTATCATCAGTTGTTTATAATACCCGTATCAAGCAATTGGCGGCACTGTCGTTTTTTTATTTTATTTTTGAAACGAGCGGATATTTCAAGTTTTCGGTTTTCACCAAATCGCATTTGAACGATCCTACCAGAATATCGAATTTGATACTTATCGGTATTTTGTTCATGTCGTCCGAAAACCAAATGGTCATGTCGTCGTTGTTTTCAAAGATACGTCCGGGTTCGACAATGGGGACGAACTTGAAACACCTGTACTTGCCCGAACCGATGGAAATGGTTTCCTTGCCTTTGTACACAATGTAGAAAGGGAACAGTTCGTCGCCGAAATAAGTGTCCAGATGGATGATGTCGTTGTATTTCAATTCGCTCATATTAAGTCGCCTCACATAGTACATCACCGAAGCCATGTCCAGCGTGTTTTGAGGCACGGACACTTTACCGTTTCTCCGGCTGATGACATGCAGCGAGTCGTGATCATACGTCACCTCGTCGTAATATCTGTAATTACCTTCCCTGATGTTGCGGATGGCTTTGTCGGGCAGGTTGTTTTCCATGCGAAAAAAACTTTCATAGATGTCGTTCACGCGGTAAATCCTGTCAATCAGTCCGGTGGTTTTCCCTGCCAGCACAGCGTGGTACACCGGTTGATCGTTGATGGTGACTTGGTTAACTGTTATTTTCACTTCTCCACCTGTGATGAATCCGTAGTGTATCCTGAATGTCAGCGCTTCTCCACCGCGGAATGAACATTCTCCCAATTTGGAAACGGCAGGATTGGTCTGTGCACGTGCAAACAGCGACAAAAACAGGCACATCAGTAATATGGGTGTCCGGTTCATGGGTGATGCGGAAATTGCCGGTAGTATTCGTACAGGAAATTTTGGGATGAAAGCGATGGGCGGTCGTTCCGTTTGTGGCGGTTGTCCTGCTTACTGTCAAGGATACGTGCTTTCACGTTGTCCTGCAATTGCGTTTCGATGATACATTTCAGTTCCTTGCGGATATCCACGTCGTACACCGGTGCGGCTACTTCAATGCGTGCGTTGAGATTGCGCGCCATCCAGTCTGCCGACGAGATGTAATACAATTCGTTTCCGCCGCCGCAAAAAATGAAGATGCGCGCATGTTCCAGATAGCGTCCCACGATGCTGACCGCTTCAATGTTGTCGCTCATGCCTTCCACGCTCGGCACCAACGAACAGATGCCGCGTACCACTATCCGGATGGAGACGCCCGCCTGACTTGCCTGATACAGTTTATGTATCATGTCGGCATCTACCAGATTGTTGATTTTTATCATGATCCATGCTTCCTTTCCCGCTTTTGCATTGCGAATTTCGGCGTCTATCAGGTTGTAGAACCTGCGTCGCATGAATTGCGGGGAAACCAGCAAATACCTGAATGTTGGGTATTTAAAGGGATTTTCAAAATAATCGAACAGTTTCTCCACCTCTCGTCCGAGGTTCTGGTCGGCGGTGAGCAAGGCAACGTCGGTGTATGCCATAGCGTTGCCTTCGTGAAAGTTACCCGTGCCAATAACCGAATAATGCCGTGTTTTTTTGTCGGTTCCTTTGGTGATGAGGGTGAGTTTGCTGTGCACTTTCAGCCCGGTGATGCCAAAGAGCACTTTGGCGCCTATTTCTTCCAATTTTCTTGCCCAATAGATGTTGGAAAATTCATCAAACCGCGCTTGAAGTTCTATCACCACCACCACTTCTTTCCCGTTTTGTACGGCGTTCATCAGAGCGCTGATCACTCTTGAATTGTTTGCCACACGGTAGAGCGTGATTTTTATTTTCCGCACATCGGGATCAATAGCGGCTTCGCGCAACAGGTTAATATAATTGGTGAATTTTTGGTAAGGAAAATGCAACAGGATGTCTTTTTCGTCAATTGCTTTTAAGATGCTGCTACCTATCCGTATTCTCGGATGTTCCAGCGGTGGCGCAGGCGAAAATTCCAAATCCGTACCACCCACATTAGGGAAATTCATAAAATCCTTGAAATTGTGGTAACGCCCGCCCGGAATAAGATTGTCGTCACTGCTCAGTTCGAGATATCCCACCAGATATTTCAACAGGTCTTTCGGGATATTCTTGTCGTACACAAACCGCACGGGTTGTCCTGTACGTCGCCGGTTGACGCTTTTTGATATTTTTTCCAAAAAACTGTTGGTCAGGTCGTTGTCAATATCCAGTTCTGCATCGCGCGTCAATTTGATGGTGTAGGTTTCGTATTTTTCATATTGAAAAATGGCAAATACTTCTCTGATGTTGAAGCGGATAACATCATCCAGCAGGATGATGTACCGCTTGCGGTCAATGGCGGGAAGTTGTATGAAACGCGGCAGTACCGGTGTGGGAATGTCCACAATGGCAAATTCGGTGTTATCGTTGGCGCCCGTGAGTTTGCAAGCCAGATAGATAGCCCTGTCTTCCAGATATGGGAATTTTTCCACATTGCTGAACAATATAGGTGAGATGGCAGGTAATACTTTTTCGTTGAAATAATCGCGTACAAACTCTTGCTGCTCATTGGAAATCTGCGTTTCATTTACAATATAGATATTTCTTTGCTCCAGTTCTTGCAGAATCTCATAATAAATATGTTGCGATTTGGACTGTAGCCGCATTACCTTGAATTGCACCTGCTGAATCAGTTTTTTGGGCTTTTCCCCCAGCATTTTTTTCGAGTCTATCTTTAAGTCAATCATCCGCTTGATGGTAGCCACACGCACTTTGAAAAATTCATCCATGTTATTGGAAAAGATGCCCAGAAATTTGATGCGTTCCACCAAAGGCACGTCAGGATCCGACGCCTCCTGAAGCACCCGTTCATTGAACGAAAGCCAACTCAATTCCCTGTTAATTAACATATTATTAATTTTTCAGATAAAAAATTCCATCAAAAATAAGTAATTATTTCCAATTACGGATACAAACAAGGAAAAGAAAAGCGGAAATTTCGGTGGACTGTTTTTGGATTCGTTCGCAACGAAGCAAAAAACACAAGGAGTAACCGTTACTCCTTGTGTAAAAATTGCTTTGAGATTAATAAGGTCTGTTTTTACTTTTTGAGGAGGGTCAACAGCGTGTCCACCAGTTTTTGATTGGCTTCCACAAGTTTGGTATTGTTGATTATCAACTCCTTCTGTCCCAAAATAAAGGTATCCAGCAGCGAAGATTCTTTTTCTTTCACGAATTTCTCTTCCGGCCTTTTTACCACAACCTCTTGAATTTCCGGATTTTGAACATTTACTTCCGCTATAACATTTGCTTTTCTCCTTGTTCTTGTCTTTTTCACTTTCTCTTCTTCCGGTTTTTCCAGTTTTTCCGGTTTTTCCGGTTTTGCTTTTCCGCCCAATTCCACAGCAATTTCGGGGAACTTGGATTTGATGGCAAACGCAAGTTTCCTGCCGATAGCCACTTTACCGTTGTACACGCTGTTCAATATTTTCGGATTGACGTTCAGTTTGGTGGCAAGGAGTGTTAAGTTGGGAATTTTGGAGTGTTGCAACACCTTGTTCAAAATCCCCTGATTGATCTCCGCTTCGGGTGATAATGTTTTTTTCACCGGAGGATCGTTTAGCGGGCGCACAACCGCAGGTATCGGCGCTTCCGGTTCGACGCCTCTCTTTTTCCTTTTCTTCCTTTCAAAAGGAATCGGGGGCAAAGAGATTTTTTCACTTTCCGGAACATCCGGTTTGAACATGTCACCCTCTTCCACTTTCAACCATACTTCGGATATTTGCGGATATGCAGTCGCAATACGCGAAAGCACCTTGTCGCCCACTTTCCCCTTTTCCCTGATGATGTTGGATGTTTGTGCGGGACTGATGCCTACTCTCCTCGCAAACCCCGATCTTGACTTGTTTTCAAGCGTGTCAATAATCGTTTTGATACGTTCATTAATACTCATTTTTTTTTAGTTTTAAAGATAATATTTAAGTTGCACTCTCGGAAAATCACTGTTTATCAGATATTTCCATATTTGACAATATCCCGCAATAGGGCAACTTTCTGGACGGTAAAATTAAATCTTATTTTTCATTCGTACAATTTTTTTTGCTTTTTTTATGAAAATTTATTTTATAATGTGTTTGCGTGTGTTGTAAATATGTTGATTCAAAGCGCATTACATGAGCCGTTCGCTCAATAAGTATATTCCCGTCGAAGGGGAAACTTTTCCATACAATATGTTATATACGGTTTCCACAATCGGCAAGTCAATCTTGTAGTTTTTGTTAATTTCGTGCAGGCAGGCAACCGCATAGTAGCCTTCGGCAACCATGTTCATATCCAATTGCACCGATTTCACCGAATAGCCTTTCCCTATCATGGCGCCGAAAGTCCGGTTACGGCTGAACTGCGAGTAACAGGTCACCAGTAGGTCGCCGAGGTATGCCGATTGTTCCGCCGTCCGTTCGGCGGGATAACTTTCTTCGATGAACCGTTTGATTTCGGCAAAACCGTTGGACACCAGCACCGCCAAAAAATTGTCGCCGTAGCCCAAGCCGTGCGCTATGCCCACGCATAAGGCAATGATGTTTTTCAGGATGGCGGCATATTCGATACCGTAAGTGTCATTGGAGATTACCGTTTGTATGTAACGGCAACGCAGCAGTTGAGCCATCATTTCCGCCGTGTCCGGATATTTACAGGCCACGGTGAGGTATGACAGTCGCTCCAACGCCACTTCTTCGGCATGGGTGGGACCGGCCACCACCCCGAAACGATCGAGCGGCAAGTCGAATCGGCGATAAAAATATTCGCCCACTGTGATGTTTTCGTCGGGGATGATTCCTTTGATTGCCGAGAAAACAGGTTTGTCCGTAAAATTTACGGATATTCTCTCCGTCGTGATCTTCAAAAATGCCGCAGGAATCACGAACAGCAGTACATCCGACCGGCGTATGGCTTCATCCGCATTGTCGAAAATAACTATCTTGGCAGGGTCGATACGAATGGAACTCAGATACATGCAATTAGTGTGGTATTGCGCAACGGATTGACGGATTTCCGGTTCGCGAATATACCAATTTACCTGTTCCGCATTGTTGCACAGCACCTTTACCAACGCAGTAGCCCAACTTCCGCTACCGATAACAGCGATTGTCATTATTTTTTGATATGGTTTAAATTCGGGCGGCAAACATACATGATTTTTCCCGATTTACCAACCACAGTCGATTTGCAGTGGCAATATCCCGTTTCCCCAACGGCATACCGCCGCATCAAACGAACTCTTCCGGAGATTTATCAACTTAAAAAAATGTCATTACCAAACATTTTTTTTGATAAAACATTTTTTATAGTAATCGTTTCGGAAATTTTTTTTATTTTTGTAAAAAATTTTTTTCAAGACCTTGTAAAAAAACGTTGAATATGAAAGTACTGCAAAACCTTTTTACCTTTTATCGTGACGGCATGAAAAACATGACGGTGGGCAAGACCCTGTGGGTACTGGTGCTCATCAAATTATTCGTCATGTTCGTCATATTGAAGATATTTTTCTTTCCCGATTTACTGAATACTCACTTTGACGATGACGCAAGTCGGGCGGATTATGTGCAACAGCAACTCATAGAAAAGAGTAAGTGATTAATAAATAATTCAATAACCAAATTAAATTATACGTATGGAAATTTTAAATGCATCATTAGTTGATTGGTCGCGGGCGCAATTTGCTCTGACGGCTGCCTATCACTGGCTGTTTGTGCCACTCACGTTGGGATTGGGCATTATCATGTCGGTGATGGAAACATTATATGTGCGGACGGGCAAAGAGGAGTGGAAACGCGCCGCCAAATTCTGGATGACGCTTTTTGGCGTCAACTTTGCCATAGGCGTTGCTACGGGACTCATTCTTGAGTTTGAGTTCGGCACCAACTGGTCGAATTACAGTTGGTTTGTTGGTGACATTTTCGGCGCTCCGTTAGCGATTGAGGGAGTGTTGGCGTTTTTCATGGAAGCTACGTTTATCTCCATCATGTTTTTCGGATGGAAGCGCGTGAGCAAGAAATTCCATCTTACCTCCACGTGGCTCACCGTGCTGGGCGCTACCATTTCGTCGTTGTGGATACTTGTTGCCAACGCATGGATGCAGTACCCGGCGGGCAGTGCGTTCAACGCGGCGACGGCGCGCGCGGAAATGACGGATTTCTGGAGCGTGCTCTTTTCTCCTGTGGCGATGAACAAGTTTTTTCACACGGTGATATCCGCGTGGGTATTGGGCAGTATCTTTGTGATAGGCGTCAGTTCATGGTTCCTGCTGCGAAAACGACAAACAGACTTTGCGCTCAAAAGCATCAAAATAGCAGCCATCTTCGGATTGGGATCCAGCATTTTGCTACTCACCACAGGGCACGGATCGGCTTATCACGTGGCACAACGCCAACCCATGAAATTAGCGGTGATGGAAGGCTTGTACGATGGTCAGAAAAAAGCCGACCTGCTGGCGATAGGCATTCTCAAATCGGGAAAAACTTACAACGACGGTTCAGACCCGTTTGTATTCAAAATTCCGGTGCCCATACCCGGTCTGCTGTCGTGGATGGGTCATGACGACTGTGATGCTTTCGTACCCGGCATCCGCGACATCATTGAGGGTGGCTACACGCAAAATGACGGAACGGAGGCCCTTTCGTTTGTCGAAAAGCAAAGTCGAGGGAAACAATCCATCCGCGCGTTGGCGGATTACCGCACGGCTACCGAAGAAGACGCAAAAAAGGAAGCCGAAACACGACTGCTCAAAGATTATGCCTATTTCGGCTACGGATACGTGGAAAAGGCGGAAGACATGATTCCCAACGTACCGTTGGTGTTCTATTCGTTCCATATCATGGTGATTCTGGGCGGATATTTCATCGTCCTTTTCATTGTGGTACTGGCTTATCGCAAGAAGTTTGAAAACATCCGCTGGTTGCAGAGAGTGGCGCTGTGGTCTATTCCGCTGGCGTACATCGCGGGGCAGGCAGGATGGGTGGTTGCCGAAGTAGGGCGTCAGCCGTGGGCTATCCAGGACGTATTGCCTGTAAATGCCGCAGTTTCCGACATTTCAGCAGGTTCGGTACAACTCACGTTCTTCATCTTCCTTGCGTTGTTCACCACGCTGCTCGTGGCGGAAATAAGGATTATGACGCGGCAGATCAAGAAAGGTCCCGAAGCGGAAACCGTTTAAAAATATAAATATAAAACTTTAAAATTGTATTGAAATGAAAACAATATTAAAAATACTCGGTATAGTACTGGGAATCATTGCATTCGTATGCTTTGAGTGGCTGTTTTTCGCCAAAATGAATCCTTCCTACGAATTTCTTCAACATTACTGGTGGTTTTTGGTGTCTTTGCTGGGTGCTATCCTTGCGTTCCTGCTGTTTGTTCAGGGCGGGCAATCCATGATTTTTTCCCTGTCGAAAACAGAGGATGAAAAGCGATTGCTGGTCAATACCTTAGGGCGGAAATGGGAATATACGTTCACCACGCTGGTTACTTTCGGCGGTGCGTTTTTCGCCTCGTTCCCGCTGTTTTATTCCACAAGTTTCGGCGGTGCGTACTGGGTATGGATACTCATCCTGCTGTGCTTTGTCTTGCAGGCGGTTGCCTACGAATTTCAGTCGAAACCGGGCAATCTTTTCGGCACGAATACCTATCGTGCATTTCTGTTTATCAACGGTTTGTTGGGCACCGTCCTGATAGGTGCGGCCATTTCCACCTTTTTTACAGGCTCCGATTTTATTGTAAACAAAAACAACCTCACCAGGGATTTCATGCCCATCATCAGCAAGTGGGGCACCGGATGGCACGGATTAGACGCGGCGCTTCCCGTAGGCAACGGTACATTGCTTGCCTGCCTGCGCAACCTGAGCCTTGGTATTGCGGTGTTCTTTCTGGCGCGGACGTTGGCAACCCTGTATTTCATGAACCGCATCAGCCATGCCGGTTTGGAAAGCCGTCTGAACAAAACGCTGTGGATCAACGCCGTTCCGTTTGTGGTGTTTTTCCTCATCTTTACGGTATGGACACTGTTAAGCAATGGCTATGCTGTCGTGGACGACGGCATTATTTCTCTCGTGCAGTTCAAGTATTTCTTCAATCTTATAGAGATGCCCGTGGTGCTGGTATTGCTCCTGTTGGGCGTAGTGGCGGTACTATACGGCATCATTGCTTCGCTGTTTTGCAGCGGTTTCAAGAAAGGTATCTGGTATGCCGGAGCGGGTACGGTAGTGACGGTGTTGAGCCTGCTGCTCATCGCCGGTTATAACGACACGGCATTCTACCCGTCGAGCACCGACCTGCAAAGTTCGCTGACCATTGCCAACGCATCATCCAGTCCCTATACGCTGAAAGCGATGACGGGTGTATCATTCCTCATCCCG
>JAISWR010000138.1 GCA_031270985.1 Bacteroidales bacterium
GCGATAATCCGTCTTGTTTTTCCGATAATCGAAATAGTCATCGAAGAGGTTCAGGGACAAATGAGCCAACGCCACTCCCACTACAGCCAGCAATGCCAGCCACCACGAAAAGGCGGGCGTAGAGAAGGACAGACAGACCGCCAGCACGGAAGGCAACAGGCTTTGCGGAAGCGACACAGGACGGGCATTTCTATACCAAAAACGGATCACATTCATGTTGGTTTTGAGGTTATTTTTAATCCGGCACAAAGATACGAAAGATTTTAAAAAAAAATAAAATGACGCTAACCGGTACGTTTTCTTTATTTTAGAAAAAAATATATCTTATATCCGACAATTTTTTATAAAAGATATTTGCGGTTTAAAATTTCTCATCGTATATTTAAGCCATTTTTATCATCATAACCAAATAAACCTAATACTATGGCATACATTACGTTTAATGAACTTAGAAGAATCAAAGATGCTTTACCTTGCGGCAGCATGAAACTCATTGCCAGCCGCTTAAGCATCAGTGAAGACACCGTGAGGAATTATTTCGGCGGTTCTCATTATCTATCGGGGGACAGCGTGGGCATCCATGTAGAACAAGGACCGGACGGAGGTATTGTGACGCTGGATGACACCACTATACTGGAGTTGGCGAAATCCATCCTCGAAGAAAGTGCCGTATCCTGAAACAGCGGAAAATGTTGATTCAAAACCTTTTTGCCGCCGCTGATGCAAGTGGTGCAAAGCGCGGTTCGCAAAACCGAAACGGGTATAGATGCGTACAGCGCTTTGCATCGGGTTTTGGATGAGTTTTCCCACATCGTTCAATCTGCCATGACCCGTATATTATTGTTACGTTGTGTGTCGTTTGTCGTCTGTTGTTGCTGTTGCTGCGCAACCTTTGCACAATATGAGCCGCCAAACGGCATTTATCCCGATGCGGTGTTCCGCAGCGACATCAAAACGGTGCGCCTGAACAGAGCGGATTGGGAAATATCCTATCCTGTTGCCCATATCAATGACGACGATCCGCTGGAGCTGACATTCGACGAAGTGACGGAAACAGCCAAAACATACGCCTACAGCATCATTCACTGTGACGCCGCATGGCAGCAGTCGCGCGTAGCGGTAACGGACTATATGGACGGTTTCGAGTCGAACTATGTCCGCGATTACGCCTATTCGTTCAACACCCTCATCCCTTATGTGCATTATCGCATTCCTATTCCCAACATCGACGTCTTGCTGAAATTGTCGGGCAATTATGTGATTCTCGTATATGAAGACGGCGACGAAGAGCATCCGGTGTTGTGCAAACGGTTCAGCATCTCGGAATCTGTGGTTGTCATTGCGGCAACTGCCATTCAGGCTCGCCTGACTGCCTACCGGAACGACCGGCAACAGGTGGATTTTGTCGTCCACACTGCCAACCACCCCATTGAGAACGCCGCACAGGACATAAAAACGGTTGTTGTGAAAAACGGGCAATGGCACACGGCGATCACCGGCGTACGACCGCTGTTCATCCGTCGCGACGAGTTGGATTACCGGCACGAAAAAGCCCTAATCTTCCCCGCAGGCAATGAATACCGACCGCTGGACACGAAAAGTACGCGATACACATCCACACGTATGAACGCCATCGTGTTTGAACAGCCCGCTTACCATTTCTACCCAGAACCCGACGTGTCGCGCGGCAAAAGCCGTTACCTTTTCCACGAGGACTTCAACGGGAGATATTCCGTGCAGTCGGAAAAAACCACCGGCGAAAACCATGACATTGCCACAGACTACGTATATGTGCACTTTGCGCTGCAAACGCCCCCTTTTCCCGACGGACAGGTGTACGTCTTCGGTGCGCTGTGCAACTATGCCTGCCTGCCCGACAACCGGATGACCTACAACCCCGACAAAGGGCAGTATGAAGCCACTTTACTGATCAAACAGGGCTACTACAACTATCAGTATGCTTTTATCGCCTCCAAGAACCCGCTGATTGACGACACCTTGCTGGAAGGAAGTTTCAGCGATACGGAGAACGACTATATCGTGTACGTATATCATCGCGAGCGGATGTCGCGTTACGACCGTCTCATCGGCGTAACCATCGTCAATTCGATGCGCCGGTAACGTGCAGGGTTATTTCTTCTTTTGGCGTTCCAGCACTTCGTCCACCAATCCGTAGTCTTTGGCTTCCTGTGCGGTCATCCAGTAATCCCTGTCGGAGTCTTTTTCGATCGTTTCGACGGGTTTTCCGGTATGGTTGGACAGGATGGTATAGAGTTCGTGCCGCATCTTGATGATTTCTTTCACCGCAATTTCCATTTCTACCGACTGTCCCTGCACTCCTCCAGTGGGCTGGTGAATCATCACGCGCGAGTGTTTCAGCGCCGAACGTTTGCCTTTAACGCCTGCCGCGAGGATGATGGAGCCCATTGAGGCGGCCATACCCGTGCAGATGGTGGAAACGTCGGACGATATCCACTGCATGGTGTCGTAAATACCCAGTCCGGATTGCACTATGCCGCCCGGCGTGTTGAGGTAGATCTGGATGTCCTTGTGCGGATCGCTGGAATCCAGAAACAGCAACTGTGCCTGAATGATGTTGGCTACATCGTCGTCAATGGGCGCGCCCAGAAAGATAATCCTGTCCATCATCAGTCGTGAGAAAACGTCCATTTGGGCAACATTCAACTGACGCTCTTCAATAACGGTGGGGGAGATGTAACTGTCCACAGCGGTTTTGTAGCGGTGCAGCGTCATGCTGCCGATACCTGCGTGTTTTACCGCGTATTTTTGAAATTCTTTCATAGTGTTTCGTTTTTATAGTTTTGGGATGTGAGCTTGTCAAATTCGTCGGGTGTGATGTCTTTGATGGCAACATTTGCCGATTGCATCACCACATCCATTATTTTCTTATCTATCAATACCGATATATATCCGCGTACGCGCGAATCTTCCCGAAGGCTTTCCATCGCATAATTCGTCACCTTCTCATCATCCAGATGGCGAATGCCGTAATAGACAAGCTGCCTGCGGGTTTCCTCTTTGGCATAATCAATGACCTCCTGTTCGTCCACTTTGATGTTGTGCCGGCGTACGATGTCGCCGGAAATGACGCTCAACCGCGTCTTTTCCAGAAAATCGGGAAACTGCTGTTCCAACGCTTTTTCCTCTACCTTGTCTTTATTGATGTGCCACAAATATTTGCGCAAGAAGGCTTCGGGCAATGGCGGGTGGTATTTTTCCCGAAGGTACTTGCGAACGTCTTCGTAAAATTTTTGTGTGGCGGAATCTTCCATTTGCGTTTCGAGATCTTTCCGGATGTGCGCTTTAAATTCTTCGATTGACGTCGCCATATTTGCTCCCAGCACGTTGTCGAACAATTCGGCGTTCAGTTCCGCTTTTTTGCGCATCTCTATTTTAACGATGGTGAAGCGAAACAGGGCGTCATGGATGTCGTTCAGTTCTTCCTTGCCGTTTCTTTTCAGAATGGAGGCAATTTCCCATTCGTTGGGAAAAGTAGCGGCGAGCGGGAAATCTATCGCGTCATTCACCGACGCGTTCTCGAATGGTTTCTTCAACTCCTCTTTTGTAATCAGCGAAAGGAGCATGACGGTGTCTGTGGCGCTCAACCCGTCTTCCATCGGTTGTCTGTCCCCGTCCAGTTGGATGATGTTGCCCGTAAGCTTTTCCGTCATTTCCACCACAGTATCGGCCTCCACGTAGTTGCCGTAGTGCATGGCGTAAGTCTCAACGCTATCGTCCACCGATTGATCGCTCACCGCAATCCGGTAACGCACCAACTTGTCCGCTTCGGACAGCTGTATGTCCAATCGGGGCGACAACCCTATCTCAAACGCAAAGGTGAAATTATTGCCTATCTCCCACTCAAAATCTTCCCCCTCAGTAACAGACAACGGATCGCCCAGAATGTCCAACTTTTCCCCCTCAATGTATCCGTTCAGCGCTTCGGACACCAACTTGTTGAGCTCTTCCACCAACACCGATTTCCCGTACATCTTGCGAATAAGCCCATCGGGAATTTTCCCCGGACGAAAACCCGGCATATTGGCTTTACGCCGATAATCGCGCAACACGTCATTCACTACAGTCTGATAGTCCGTTTTGTCCACATCAATGGAAACAATAAGATTCAGGTCGTCCACCTGATTTTTGCTGATATTCATCGAATTTTTACGGTTTTTTAAATCCGGCGGCAAAGATACATGAAATATTTTATATCCCTTTATAATAATTGTAAAAACTTTTTTTGCATTTTTCTTGCCAAAAGGAAACATATTCAAAAAAATTACGTATAATTACACGTTTAAAAATCATATCCATGCGTTCAAATACAATCGGCAAATTGTTGATGTTTCAACCCTCATACAGGAAAGATACGGATGAGGGACAGAAAAATCTGTCCGATGTGGATAACTTTCAACATTTTTATTTGCTTTTCTCGGAAAATCGTGTAAACACACACACACACACACACACACACACA
>JAISWR010000029.1 GCA_031270985.1 Bacteroidales bacterium
ATCCGTATGTGAACCTGTTGCGCAGTACTACCGAAACCATGTCCGCCGCCATTGCAGGCGTTGATTCGATGACTGTCCAGCCGTTCGATGTCGCTTATCGCCGTCCCGACAGTTTCTCAGAACGTACTGCCCGCAACCAGCAGATTATTCTTCGCGAAGAATCGTATTTCTCCAAAATCGTCGATCCTTCTGCCGGATCGTATTTCGTCGAAAACCTTACCGCTTCAATCGCCGACCATGCATGGAAACTTTTTCTCGAGATAGAAGACAAAGGCGGATACATTGCCGCCATGAAAGAAGGCTTCATACAGGCGCAAACGGAAGAGAGCGCAGCCAAACGTCGCGCCGCTATCGCTTCGCGCAAGGAAACACTGCTGGGTACGAACCAGTATGCCAATTTTAATGAATTTATGAAAGACCGGTTGGGCGAAACCGGTTGTTGCGTCGGTTCGGGAACAGGTAAAACCGAAAAGATAGCCGCTCCGTTGAAATTTTTCCGACTTGGGGAAGCATTTGAAAACTTGCGTCTGCGTACCGAAAACAGCGAACATCGCCCGAAAGTATTCCTGCTCACCATCGGCAACCTTACCATGCGTAAGGCGCGGGCCGGGTTTGCTCTGAATTTCTTTGCCGTGGCAGGATTCGAAGTGATGGACAATACCGGTTTCGACACGGTGGAAGCGGGTGTTGAAGCAGCCGCAAAGGCAAAAGCCGACATCATTGTGCTGTGCAGCAGCGACGACGAATATCCGGCGCTGGTGCCTCAGGCCGTAGCCGCCGCCAAAGGCAAAGCGATTCTTGTACTGGCAGGTTATCCCAAACCCATCGTCGAAGAACTGAAAGCCGCAGGAATGGAGCATTTCATCTTTGCGGGACAAAATGTACTTGAAGCGTTGGAGGAATATCAGAGATTGATCGGCTTATAGCCGGTAATATTGCGCAGCCGGAAAACGCGATAGTGATGATTATTGCTTATTTTGCGAGTGTTATTTTGCTGGGAGGAGCGTTCATGTTCATGCGGCGCAAGATGTTTCATCATGTGACGGCAGCTCTTTTTCTCGTCTTGCAATGTGCGTTTACAGGTTATGAATTTTGGAAAAAAAACAGCACCTATTTTGATTTTTTCACACCCGATGCGCTGGGTGTACTCTTCCTCTCGGTGTTGAGTTTGCTGATGATTCCCGCTTACTACCACAGTTTGGTCTATTTGGAAAAAAACAACGAACCAATGCGTCGCCGCAACCTGTATCTGGCAACCATCACGTTCTTCTGCGGGGCAATGAGCGGCGTTTACCTGTCCAATCATATCGGCATGACGTGGATTTTCGTCGAACTCACCACTATCACCTCGTGTTTGCTGATTTATCACCATCGCACGCCGGAAGCATTGGAAGCCACATGGAAATATGTTTTTGTATGTTCCGTAAGCGTAGCGCTGTCGTTCATCGGGGTACTGTTCATGAGCATAGCGCTTACCAAAGCGGGGTTAGACGATTTTACCTACCATACGCTACTTGCCCATGCTGCGGAAATGGACGCATTTTGGCTAAAAGTAGGCTTCCTGTTCCTGTTCTCCGGCTACACGGTGAAAGCGGGTTTATTCCCCATGTTTACCGCCGGAGTGGACGCCAAAGACCAGGCGCCTACGCCGGCTGCAGCTCTGCTTGCCACCAGTCTTTGCAATTGCGGTTTCGTGGCGATTTTCCGCATTTTCCAAATTGTCAGTCTGAACGAGTGTGGTGCAACGGCAAAAAAAGTAATGATCATCAGTGCGATATTGTCGGTGGCGATTGCCGCCTACTACATGGCGCGTACCAAAGGTTACAAGCGGTTGCTGGCATATTCGGGCGTGGAACATATCGGATTGGCTGCCATCGGACTGGCAATGGGTACAGCGGGATGTTATGCCGCCATATTGCACGTGGTGCTTCATTCTTTCGTGAAAGCCGCCTTGTTCTTCCAATTCGGACAGGTGTCCTATCTTTACAAGTCGGTCAACCGGAACGATATCGGCAATTATTTCCGTGTGAACGTGTGGGGAGGCGTAGCACTGCTGACAGGCTTTTTCTGCATCACGGCAATGCCGCCTTCGGGAATGTTTGTCAGCGAATCGTTGCTGTTCCTGTCTATGATGGAACAAGGCTATTTCCTGTGGATGATAGTGGTGATGCTGTTGCTTGCCGTCATCCTCTGGTCGCTGGGACGGAGCATTTTCGGACTGTTGTTTTCCTGCCCCCGCATAGAGATGCCTCATGTGCAAAAACCGCCCGTCATCGAATCCGTGTCGCAATACATTCTTCTCGGGATAGCAATCTGGTGGGGCGTTTATCCTCCCAATACGCTGATAAATTACCTCATCGAAATTATTTCCGCTTGAACATCGAATCCCTGAATATATCAGGCTATACCTACATTTTGCCCGAAAAATGTATCGCGCGCTACCCTTTGAGAGAACGGGACATGTCGCGATTGTTGGTGTTCGCCGGCGGGAATATTTCCGAAGATATTTTTTCCCGACTGCCGGACTATATTGACAGCGACGATATGCTGGTGTTCAACAACACGCGGGTGATACGGGCACGAATAGAAATGGAGAAAGAAACCGGCGCACGGATTGAAATCTTTTGCCTCGAACCGTATGAACCTGCAGACTATGCCGTATCATTTGCACAGCGCGAAAGTTGCCGGTGGAAATGTATGGTGGGCAATCTGAAAAAATGGAAATCCGGCGTACTGAAAAAACAGATGGTTTTGGACGGGAAAACCATTGATCTCTTTGCCGAAAAACAGGAGATAACGCCACATTACACCGTTATCCGTTTCAGGTGGACCGGCAATGCGGATTTCGGCACATTGTTGGACGCAATGGGACAAATGCCTATCCCGCCGTATTTGAACCGAAAATCGGAAATGATTGATGAAATACGCTACCAAACCATCTATTCCAAGTACAAGGGTTCTGTAGCCGCTCCCACTGCAGGACTACATTTTTCGCCGCAAATCCTGCAAAGTTTGTCCGCACAGGGAACAAGCCTCGAAGAAATCACCTTGCACGTGGGAGCAGGCACATTTCGTCCTATACAACAAGATATGGTGGGGGAACACAGGATGCACGCCGAAACGTTTTCCATCAGACGGGATTTCATCCGCAAATTGCTGGACTGCAAAGGCCGTCTTACCGCTGTGGGCACCACTTCGCTGAGGGCGCTGGAAAGCGCCTATTGGTTGGGGGTAAAGTTCATGCAGCCGGATACTTTGCAACGTCTTGAACTCCAACAGTGGGAAGCCTGCGAACTGCCGCAAAACATCAGCGCCCGCGATGCGTTTTTGCATCTGGAGGCGGCGATGAACGCGGCAAAACTGGACGTTCTTCACGCTTCCACCCGAATCATGATTGTGCCGGGCTACAAATTTAGAGTGTGCAAGCGGCTCATCACCAACTTCCACCAGCCCCAAAGCACATTATTGTTGCTGGTGGCAGCCGCAACCGGCGACCAATGGCAAAACATCTACCGCTATGCAATGAATAACGGGTTCCGTTTTTTGAGTTACGGAGACAGTTCGTTGCTGGATATTGTACAATAAACCGTTGACCGGATTAGTGGCGTCCGGTAAGTGTCCGCCTTAGGTGGACGGAACATTAACCTAAGGCGGACTGTGCACCCCGTGCGACACGACCTCTGTTGAGGCAAGGTGCTACCTTGTCCGCCTGTACAGGCGGCGTTGCCACATCCCGCTTTTCCTCAGGTCGCCGCCTGCGATGATGAAAATTTGCCCCGACGGGATTTTGCAAAAAGAATAGCGCCTTAAAAAAAGAATTAACCGACGAACAGGGCGGTGACAACGGGACGAATGCCGGCAATGCATAATACCGTACCGCGTGAAGTGTGGCGTTCCAAACTTTTTCTTCATCAGAGTGATCAATCGTGTGGATGATTTGGAAAATTTATGTATTTTTGCCATGAATTTCTTTTGAAATTTCATGGCAAAAATTTCAATGTTCTACGGATTGATTATTCCGTGTTTTACGGAGATAACCGATAACATCGCTTGCCACACATTCATGTGAAATATTCAGGATGAGGAGGCGGTATTTTCTATTCCGGACGGCAGAGTGCGCCATCCCCAAAAGACTCAACTTGTGCAGGCAGGGACAGTATCGTATGGGGAAGAATATAAACAGTTTGATAAAAATAAGAAATTAATAGACAAATATTTTGTTTTTCCATACAAAAAAAATAAACCCATGAACAAAATACACGCAGGATTGGCGTCGTTCGGCATGTCGGGGAAAGTATTTCACGCCCCTATATTGACGCACCATCAGGGATTTTACCTGAACACCATTGTGGAACGCTCCAAAAATGAGGCAAAGGCCATTTATCCGGACGTTTCCGTGGTGCGTTCGTTCGATGAATTGTTGCACAATGACAACATTGAACTTGTGGTGATAAACACGCCCGACCATACCCATTTTGAATTGGCGCACAAAGCGCTGGAAGCCGGCAAACATGTGATCATTGAGAAACCGTTTACGCAAACCATCGGTCAAGGCGAAGACCTGTTGAATCTGGCGCACAAAAAGGGGTTGAAACTGAGCGTTTTCCAGAATCGCAGATGGGACGGGGATTTCCTCACCGTGCGCCGCATTATTGACAATCAATGGCTGGGGCGGCTGGTAGAGTTTGAATCCAACTATATGCGTTTCCGCAACTTTATCCAGCCCGACACATGGAAAGAGTCGGCTCTGCAAGGTATCGGCATTGTTTACAATCTCGGATCGCACATGATCGACCAAGCATTGATGCTGTTCGGTATGCCCGAAGCGGTGTGGGCTGATGTGGACAGTTTGCGGGGCGGCAGCGAAATTGATGATTATTACCACATCAAACTTTCATATCCGGACGTCAAAGTGACGCTCAAGGCAAGTTATCTTGCGCGTGAAGAAGGAGCGCGCTATACGCTGAACGGCACACAGGGGTCGTTCCTCAAATATGGCATCGACCCGCAAGAAGATGCGTTGAAACAAGGCGGCAACCCGACACAACCCGGATGGGGACAAGAACCCGAACGGTTTTGGGGAATATTGAATACCGATTGCAACGGGATACACATCAGAGGAAAGATAGAAACCGTTGCCGGCAACTATGCGTCCTATTACGACAATATTTATGACGTTCTCAGGAATGACGCCGTTCTTGATGTGCTTCCCGAACAGGCATTGAACGTAATCCGCCTCATAGAAGCGGCGATGGAGAGCAGTCGTATCCGGCAGTATATCACCCTGTAGCCGGCAATGGATGACACCCTGAAATACCGGATCGGTATCGGTTTGATTCCCGGTATCGGTGACATCATGGCAAAAAAGTTGATTTCCTATTGCGGCGGCGTCGAAGCGGTATTCCGCGAAAAGAAAGAAACACTCATGAAAATACCCGGCATAGGCGAAACGTTGGCGTCGTCTGTCGTGTTGCAGAACATCCTGCAACAAGCCGAAAAAGAAATGGAATTTATCCAGCGATACCACATCGGATACGCCTATTTTTTGGACGATAATTATCCGCAACGCCTGCGATATTGCCCCGATTCGCCCGTTATTTTCTACCACAAGGGAAACGTAGACTTCAACCATCCGAAAATTGTGAGCATTGTGGGGACAAGACAGGCAACGGAGTATGGCAAAGATTTGTGCAACAAGCTGGTGGGCGAATTGAAACAAAGGAATCATTATCCCGTCATTGTCAGCGGGCTTGCTTACGGAATTGATGTTTGCGCCCATCGTGCCGCATTGCGGCACGGATTGCCGACCATTGCAGTGCTTGGCCATGGCTTGTCGCAGGTATATCCGTCGGCACATAAGGTCACGGCGCATGAAATCGTAGAAAACGGCGGATCACTGCTGACCGAATTTCTCAGCAACAGCCCGATAGAGCGTAATAATTTCGTGAAACGCAACCGCCTGATTGCCGGTCTGGCGGATTGTACCGTCGTAGTGGAGTCGGGTATAAAAGGCGGGGCGCTCATCACCGCCGATATTGCCAATTCGTACAACCGCGATGTCTTCGCCTTTCCGGGGCGTGTCACCGACTTCTGTTCCGCCGGATGCAACCATTTGATCAAGGTAAATAAGGCAAACCTGATACAATCCGTCGAAGACATTGAATACCTGATGAATTGGAGCATTGAGAAAAAGAAACCGGAATCCGTCCAACCACAACTCTTTCCCGACGTATCGCCACAGGAAGCAATACTTCTGGATTATCTTCGCGAACACGGAAAATGTACGATTGACCAACTTTGTCTTGAAACGCAAATGCCCGTCAACAAAGCGCTCACACTGCTGCTGAACCTTGAACTGATGGGATGCGTGAGCAGTTTACCCGGAAAAACGTACAAAATCGTCTGATTTTTTAATTTTCAGTCTTCAACCAAGACGCCGCAAGATCAGATGTGTGCCGTCACATGTCGTGCGGCGCAAAAAATCAGTTGCCGGCATCGCTTTTTCTTTTGGGCATCTCTAAAAACTCCTTATTTTTCTCCCATTTTTTTTCAGGACTTTTTTCTGTTTTTTTAGCATTCTCCCGTTTTGATGTGCCAAACATTATTCTTCTTCCTCTGAAAAGAACGAGTTTTTAAGAATTTCTGAGAAATTTTGTGAAAACCATATCGCTAATATACAGACAGGTAGATTTTTTTCAGCGAAAAATGGTGAAAAATGTCAATGGTATTATTTTTTGTATTATCTTTACAATGATTTTAATCGGAGTTTTAACGGGGATTTCGGCTCCCTATAAAAATCAAAATAGACAAAATAGTTTTTAGGAGTCCCCTTAAAAAAATAAACACAATGAAAAGAAAAGTTTTTGATTTAGAAAGGTTGACTGTAATAGTCGTTTTTTTAGTATTATTTCTGTCTGGATGTAATACAGATAGTGATGACAAAGGAAGGATAGAGGTGCTTATTGTATCATCAAAACTTGTACCGACAGGCACAAATCCTCAGACTAACACATTAGTTGATGTAATGGAACTTACAAAGGAAAATTCAAATGTAAAGTATTATTTAGCCTTGGGAACAATAGAGGGATTTGAATATACAGAGGGCTATGAATACAAACTAAAAGTACAGATAATCCCTATTAAAAATCCACCTATGGACGGATACACTGAATCGTTCAAATTAATAGAAATAATTTCTACAATAGAATGCGACAAACAATAATATTCTTTTAATTAATTAATAGACAAAATAGTTTTTAGGAGTCCTCCGTATATTTGTCGCCTCAAAACCTCATCACTTATGAAACCTTATCTTCCGTCAAAAATTTGTATCGCCTTATTTATCAGCCTGTTTTGTTCCGTAACAATTTGCGTTGCAGAACAAAACCTGAAACTCCGGTATGATCATCCTGCCGAACGCTGGGTAGAAGCCTTGCCTCTGGGAAACGGCAGGCTGGGCGTTATGTTTTTTGGCAACCCTGCAAACGAGGAATTGCAATTGAACGAAGAAACCGTTTGGGGAGGCGGCCCCCACAATAACATCAATCCTCTGGCAAAAGATTCCTTATCACGGATACGGCAACTGATTTTTGACGAAAAATACATGGAAGCGCAAGAATTGTGCGGCAAAACCATTTCATCGCAAGGTGCAAACGGGATGCCCTATCAAACGGTCGGCAGTTTGCGTCTCCATTTTGCAGATCAGGAACACTTTCGCGATTATACCCGCGAATTGGATATTACCAACGCTGTGGCTCAGGTCGCTTATTCTGTCCACGGAGTGTCGTATCGCCGTGAGGTGATCACTTCGTTTACCGAACAATTGGTGATCATTCGCCTCACAGCATCGCAAAAAGGGAAAATCAGTTTCGATGCGCGATTCACCTCGCCTTATCCGACATCGGAAAGAACCGCATACAAACAGATGCTGCGGATGGATGCCAAAGCCTCCGACCATGAGGGAATCGCCGGCAAAGTGCGCTTCACCTCACTGGCAAAAGTGGTGAACGACGGTGGGAGCCGTCAGGTTTCGGACACGTTGCTGAGCGTGAGAAATGCCAACAGCGTCACCATATATATCTCCACAGGCACCAATTTCAATAACTACCGCGATGTGTCGGGCAATGCTCTGAGCCGTGCCGAACAGTATATGAACGTTGCCGGCAAAAAAACATGGGCGAAAGCGCTGGAGGAACATTCGGCTGTTTACCGGAAATATTTTGACCGCGTTTCCCTCGACTTGGGCGAAACCGAACAGGCAAAGAAACCGACCGACGTGCGTGTCGCCGAATTTGCATCTGCCTTCGATCCGAGCCTGGCGGCGCTCTATTTCCAATTCGGGCGCTATCTGCTGATATGCTGTTCCCAGCCGGGTGGGCAAGCCGCCAATTTGCAAGGGATATGGAACGAAAAATTGCGCGCTCCGTGGGACGGTAAATATACCATCAACATTAACACGGAAATGAATTATTGGCCTGCCGAAGTAACCGCTTTGGAAGAGATGCACGAACCTTTCCTGCAATTGATCCGCGACGTGTCCGAAATAGGCAGGGAAACCGCAGCAATGTACGGATGCCGCGGATGGGCTTTGCACCACAATACCGATATTTGGCGCTCCACAGGCGCCGTTGACGGCCCGGGCTACGGGATATGGCCCACTTCCAATGCGTGGTTCTGCCGACATTTGTGGGAAAGATATTTATATTCCGGAAACAGGGAATATTTGCAATCCGTTTATCCCGTCATGAAAGGGGCTTGCGAATTTTTTCAGGATTTTTTGGTGACGGAACCAAAAAACGGCTGGCTGGTGGTTGCTCCATCGTTTTCGCCGGAAAATAAACCGCCTTACGGCAAAGACCCCAAAGCCTCCGTGTATGCCGGTTGTACGATGGACAACCAAATGGTATTCGACTTATTACTCAACACGGCAACCGCTGCCGGAATATTAGAAACGGACATCCCCTTGGCGGAACAGTGGCGGACAATGGCTTACCGGCTTCCTCCCATGCAGGTGGGCAAGTACGGACAGTTGCAAGAATGGATGGAAGATTGGGACAGCCCGACCAACCATCACCGCCATGTGTCACACCTGTGGGGACTTTTTCCCGGAAATATGATTTCGGCGTTTGAAACTCCGCTGTTGTTCGATGCCGCCAAAAACAGCCTGATTCATCGGGGCGACCCTTCTACCGGATGGTCTATGGGATGGAAAGTGTGCCTGTGGGCAAGATTGCTTGATGGAAACCATGCATATAAACTGATTACCAATCAACTGAAGCCTGCCATCGAAGAAAGCGGACAGAGCGGAGGCACTTATCCCAATCTGTTCGACGCACATCCGCCGTTCCAGATTGACGGAAACTTCGGATGCACGGCCGGTATTGCCGAAATGCTGGTGCAGAGCCACGATGGCGCCCTTCACCTGCTGCCCGCTCTACCCGATGTGTGGCGTTCCGGAACGGTTAAAGGCTTGCGATGCCGCGGCGGATTCACCATTGACATGAAATGGCAGGACGGAAAGATAAGCGATTTGACGGTCTATTCAAACCTTGGCGGGAACTGTCGTTTGAGGTTAGCCGGTGCGTTGAAAGGCGATGTTGAACTTGCGACGGCAGATAACAATTCCGTGAATCCCAATCCGTTTTATGCCCAAGTGGAAATCAGAAAGCCGTTAATCAACGCAAAAGCAGACATTTGCACGCCGCGGTTGTCGCAGGAAACGCTGTATGATTTTGAAACGAAAGCGGGAAACATTTACCACTTTGTCAAAAAATAAAAAGAAGCAAGGGTAAAGCGCGCCTTGTGCTGCTATTTTCTTTTTTTACGGAAAAAATCGCGCAACAAAGCGGCGCATTCCTCCTGCAATATGCCCGAAATAACCATGGTGGCGGGATGCAGAACGGGAGACGGACACAGGGAAAACCCGCGTTTCGTGTCGGAAGCGCCATATACTACACGGGCAATTTGTGACCAATAGAGCGCTCCGGCACACATCACACAAGGCTCCAAGGTTACATACAACGTACATCCGGCAAGATATTTGCCGCCCATCCACGAGGCAGCCGCCGTTATTGCCTGCATTTCGGCATGAGCGGTTACATCGGTCAATGTTTCGGTCAGGTTATGCGCCTTTGCAATCACCCTGCCGCTTGAAACAATCACCGCACCCACAGGCACTTCATTCTTTTCCAGCGCTTTGTACGCCTCTTTCAGCGCCTCACGCATGAAACGTTCGTCGGGTTTACCGTCGCTTTGCAGCATTTTCGTGTTTTGGGAGGGGTTAAAAATGGGCGTTCAGCCAAAACAAACACCTTCCGAACCATTCCTCAAAGGGGGGCGTTCTGGAATAGCCGTGTCCGCCCTGTGCGTAAACGTGCAATTCGGCAAGCACCTTGTTCCGCGTAAGCGCTTCATAAAAAACGATGCTGTTGGCCACAGGCACCACTGCGTCATCATTGGCGTGGGTGAGGAAAGTGGGGGGCGTGGCGGCGTTCACATGCAACTCATTGCTGTATGCAGCAATCTTTTCCGGCGCAGGCGATGCGCCCAACAAGTTAGTGCGTGATCCCGCATGTGCTAACGGATCGGAAAAACTGATGACGGGATATACCAGAATCATAAAATCAGGTCGCAGATTGACGTTTTCCGCATTGTCAATCACCGGATCGGCATAATGCGTACCGGCAGTGGAAGCAAGGTGACCGCCTGCCGAAAAACCCATGATACCCAATTTAGACGTGTCAATGTTCCACTCTTGAGCACGTTGCCTGATGATTTTAATGGCAGTTTGCGCGTCCTGCAAAGGATAAGAAGACTGGTCAACAGCCTTTGTTCTCTCCGGCAGCCTGTATTTCAGCACAAAAGCAGCAATACCCGCTTTGTTGAACTCACGCGCTACACGGTGTCCTTCGCGTTCCGTCACCAATCCGGCATAACCGCCACCCGGACACACAATCACGGATTTTCCCGAAGCCTTTTCCGGCTCAGGCAGCCATACCGTGACACTTGGGGCGGATGACTGTTCTTGCCTGTCCGCATACAGGAATATTTCCTGTTGTGCATGGGCGGCAATTACCGGCAGACTGAGCATTAAAATAACAAAATTGCGTTTCATGGATACACAAGTTAAAATACGGGACAAATATACGGAAATTTTCATAACGGAAATGTTTCGCAGGGTGAAAATTACAATTCTACCGCCAACACTTCAAATGACGTTTTTTTATCGGGATAATAAGTCATTGCGCTGTCGAACAGCCACCTCCACCGGCAAGCATCTGTCCGTCCGATGATGGGATGATATACCAGAGGTTTTCTGCCAAGTTCCACACCGTTTGCAGCGTATGTCTTTTCCTCGAAATCAGTCACCAGACACGAACGTTGCTTCGGGAGGCTTTCGATGTGCAGGCGCTGTACTTCGCGAAGGAATGTGATGACGGTTGCTTCGTCAAAGCGGAAAAACCGCAACAGATAGTCTGTCAGCAGAATGTCTAACTGGCTGAGCAAGTTGCAGGAAAAGACGAAATCATAACCGGACAGTTCCAGTCTGCCTTGTGGCTGTATGATATTCGGCACAGGTGGTTGCCGTTTGTTGCGGTATTTCCGCACGTAACGATATACCGGCATTGCAAAACCCGATATATCGCAGGTTTGCAGTTCCACGTTGCCGAGTTTTCGCGCTTGACATCTCACCGAGAACGGATGGCGTACATCAACCAGCGTCACTTTGCCGAACATGGCGCTCAGTTCTTTGAGCGGCACGTCTAACAGCCATCCGCTGCCCAGCACAATAGCGGAATCGTGTCGTTCAGCCTTTGCCGCCGCCTGAAGCGCAAAATCGCGGGTGCGTTGCAAATGGGCATCCCATCCGTCCCGTTCGCGACGGTAACGCCGCAAAATACCGCTTTGATCATCGAAATAACCCATTTCTCGGAGTATGATCCACTGCCGTACGTCTTTGAAGAGGGTCGTCAAAGAGCAGTTCATACGTTCAGGTACATCATAAAATGGTTATAGTTATAGCGAAGCTGTTCTTCGTTTTTGTTGCGGCTCCGGAACGAAGCCTTGACGGTATATTCATAACGGATGAAAGTCTGGATGATCGACGTCAGGTCGGTACGGTTAATTTTCAGCGTCACTTCCATGTTCACCGAATCAACCGGAGAAGTAACATAGCAACTCAATATTTTGGCGTCATTATCTTCCACGATACGAGCAATTTGCGACAACAGGAAATCCTTGCCGTTCAGTTCAAGCACCAATATGCCGCCCGGTGCGTTTACCGCCGCAAGTTCGCCGAATGTCTTTACCAACTGCCCCGCGCTGATTAAGCCGATGTAACTGTTGTTTTCCGAAAGTACCGGCACAACGCTCAAATCAAGCCTTGCCGCAAGTTCGATCACCTCGTACAGATGCTGATACTCATACACAAAGGGTTTGAACGGGGAAACGGGACAACCTACAGGATCATTTCCGGAATTGCGGTCGAAAAGTTCCACGTCGGAAATTAATCCGAGATAATCATTCTGTACAACTACAGGCAAATGGGACACATGGAAGGTATCCATCCATTGAAGTCCCACCCCTCCCGTTTCTGTAGGCTGTATGGACGGTATCACATCCGATATCAGGTCTTTGGCATACATATTTTGTTCACGACAATTATTGCACGAATTACGCATTTTTTTCCGAATCATGCAAATTTTTGGTTACATATTTTTTTGTACAACTCGCTTGCGCCTCTTTTCCATATTCCGGCATCGCATCTGTTGTTCCAATTTGCACGCTTTGGAAATGGAAAAAACGTTTTTTATCTTCTCATGTGTGAGAAATTGCAATATTTTATGTATGTTTGCGCACAAAATTTATCGGGGATGAAACCATCTGTCGGAATGAAACCATCCATCGTATGGATGTCAATATTGCTGGTTACGGTGATATTATTGCTGGATCAGGCATTGAAAATATGGGTAAAAACAAATATGTCGCTCGGAGAAGATATCTCTCTGATAGGGACATGGGCGCGGATTCATTTCGTAGAGAATCCGGGCATGGCGTTTGGCTGGATGTTTGGTGGGAAAGCGGGGAAACTGTTCCTGAGCGTTTTCCGTATCATTGCCATTGCCGCCATCATCTGGTATCTGCGTATGCTGGTGCGCGACAATGCACCGAAAGGGTTCGTGCTGTGCATCAGTTCGGTTCTGGCAGGCGCCATGGGCAACATGATTGACTGTGCGTTCTACGGATGGATATTCGACACAGGCACCGTTTACAATACCGAAATCGGCGAATACATGGGCTATGCAGGCGTATCCGCTCTGTCGTGTGGCGGTTATGCCCCTTTCCTGCAAGGCTGTGTGGTAGATATGCTTTCGTTCCCCATTCTGCACGGGGTATTCCCCGAATGGCTACCGCTGGTGGGCAACTCATCTTTTCTGTTTTTCGCGCCGGTGTTCAATATCTCCGATTCTGCCGTAACGGTCGGCGGGCTGTCCATCATCGTATTCTATTGGAAATACCTGAAACAAACCGGCAAAAAACCGCAACAGCCAAGAATAAAGGCTAAGTAGTTGTCAATAAATAAATGCATCAAATAATTTTGCTGTATGGTAAAAATGCATTACTTTCGTCGAAAAATTGTAGAAGGGTTGATCCTTTTCTTCCACATGGGCGCGTAACACGTCGGGCGAATCACTGTAGTTCTGTTGCCCACTACCCGCATTGGTATCACCATCATTGGTAGCTCTATTCAACATCTCGCCCTTGCCAGTCAGTAGCCAATTAGCATTATATCGTGGATAATTTTCAATTATCTTTTGAAGCCACTTTGCCTGCACATCAGTACCATTGGCTATAGCTCGGGACAAACCCCCTTACTTGCACCAATTTTTTTCTACAGATTTGATACTCATTTTTTATTTTTACACACCTTGTATTATCTTTTAATGGTTAATACACCGTTTTCCAGCGTGTAAGGCAACTCATTGTATAACGGGAAAGAAGTTGTCGATTCTCCGCTGTATCTCGTAACTGTCTGTCCGTTTTCCTGCCACGTATCGAGTAATTCCTTTGCTTTTGTTACGAATTGTATCATACTGCCGCCTTGCTGACTGAAATCGTAACGAATGGCGACAGGCTCGACGTTACCCAACATGATACGGTCGTATTTCAACGGCTTGCCGGTTTCAACATCAGTAAAAGTGAACGTTTCCTTTTGGGAATCGTAGTCCACTTTCATCATCTTGCTGGATGACTTTTGGGCTTGTACTTGTGTGACTTCAGTCAGTTCATTATCAACTTTTTTACCT
>JAISWR010000021.1 GCA_031270985.1 Bacteroidales bacterium
AGTTTTGATATCGTCTTTCAGGAGATACCCGGCGAGGTGACGTTGGCGGTCAATATCTCCAATTGCCCCAACCGGTGCGGGGGCTGTCACAGTCCGCATCTTCAGGAAGACATCGGCGAGACGTTGGATGAGGCTGTCCTCGTTGCGTGGCTCGAAAAGTATGGCAGCGCCATTACCTGCATCTGCTTCATGGGCGGCGACGCCGAGCCGCACAAAGTGGAGCGGCTGGCTGCCTTCGTGCGGACGTCCGCCGGCGGAAAAATCAAGACAGGCTGGTATTCGGGAAAAGCGGCGTTGCCTGCCGGCATTTCCCTGTCGCATTTCGATTACATCAAGCTCGGCGCAAACATGGAACGCTTGGGCGGTTTGGACAAACCTACGACCAATCAGCGTTTCTACCGTATTGAAAAAGGAGAAATGATTGATAAAACAAACCGTTTTCACATACCTGACAGCTTTGACTGACGAAAAAGTGCGACAACTTGTCGCATTTTTACCGATTTACTGTTGATTTTTTACTACTTTTGCGAAAAAATCTGCAAAGATGGGCGTCCCTTAGTAGTCGATCTCATTGCAGGAACAACAACAAAAAAGGCTTGAAAGTAGCCTGAGAAATAGACGATAAAATATATGAATAAGGGCATATATTTCGTAACGTTTACTTTGTTGCCCCGCTAGGATTCGAACCCAGACAAACAGAACCAGAATCTGTGGTGCTACCATTACACAACAGGGCAATATTGAGCGCAAAAGTAATGGTTTTTATCCAAAAAAAGCAAACTATTTGAAATTTTCCAAAAAAAATTCTTTGTCGCTGATTGCGACGATATGCCGGCAAAATACAATTTACCTGGTTGGGTATGAGAGACAGCAGTTATACCGCGCATGAGGTGGTTTATTCAAGTACAGATGTTTTTTCGGTAGAGAAGAGTTGCAGCGAGAATCCCGCTTTTTCCGCGTCGCTCCAAAACGATGGGTAGGATTTGCTCACCACCCCCGCATCTTCAATCCTTATGCCAGGGAACAGCATGGCGGCGGGCGCAAAAGCCATTGCCATGCGATGGTCGTGGTAAGTGGCTATGGAAATATCCTTTTGTGGGACGACGCATTGTCCGTCCCACTCAATGACACCTGCACGGGATTCCTCTATATTGAATCCAAGTTTTTGCAATTCGTTCTGCAAAGCGACGATACGGTCAGTTTCCTTGATGCGTAACGTTTTGACGCCCGAAAAACGAAACGGCGTCCGTTTCAGGCACAGCGTCACAACTGTTGTTTGTACAAGGTCGGGCGAGTTAATGAAGTCAAACAGCATGGGTGATATTTTGTGTTGTTGCCGTTTTACCAGCAGAGCGCCTTCGGGTTTCCACACGGTTTCTACGCCGAGTTCGCGGAAAATGTCGGTAACCACCGCATCGCCCTGTATGCTTTCCTGCGTGGCGCCACAGAGCAGGATTCGCGCATCCTTTGTCAGGGCGGCAATTTCGTACCAATAGGATGCCGCGCTCCAATCCCGCTCGCAGATGAATCCTTCCGAGCTATATCGTTGTGGCGGCACGACGATGGTTTTCCCGTTTTGTGTCGCCGTCACGCCTGCTTGCCGCATCAGGCTGAGTGTCATTTTCACGTACGACGACGACACAGGGTCGCCGGCGATACGGATGGTCAGACCGTTGGGCAATGCCGGAGCGATAAGCAAAAGCGCCGAGATGAACTGGCTACTGACGTTCCCGTTGATGTGCACCACATTGCCCGTAAGCGGCTTGCCCGAAGTGCGTACCGGCGGATAACCCTTTTTGCCGAGGTACTGAATGTTGGCGCCAATCTGATTCAAAGCGTCCGTCAATTCGCTGATGGGACGCTGCTGCATCCGTTCCGATCCGGTAATGATTTTTTCCTTCCCCGTTGCCGCAAAATAGGCGGTGAGAAAACGCATGGAAGTGCCTGCATGACCGATGTTCACCGTTTCGTCTGCGGTACGCAACCCTTCCAGCAGCACACGGGTATCGTCGCTGTCGGACAATCCGCCGATCTCAAACGGGACGGCGCTCAACGCACGAATGATCAGCAAACGGTTGGATATGCTTTTGGACGATGGCAGATCGATGTTCGCCTCTGCCGTATCTCCGGAAAATTTGACGGTATAATCCATGATCCCAAATTATTAGCGCAAAAAAGAAATGTTAAAAATCATTAAAATGACTTTTGGTTTTGTATCTTTCAATGATTTAAAACATCTTTGCAAAGATATTTGTTTTTTGCAAACATTCGATAACAACATGAAAATAGTCATAGTCATACCTACTTATAACGAGCGTGAAAACATCGAACGAATGGTCAGGAAGGTGTTTTCACTGCCGCGCGGTTTCCATATTCTGGTGGTGGACGACAATTCGCCTGACGGCACGGCGGAAATTATACGAAAGTTGCAGGGAGAATTTCCCGAAAAGTTGTTTTTATTGGAACGTGAAGGGAAATTAGGATTGGGCACGGCGTATATTGCGGGATTCAGATGGGCGTTAGTCGGCGGCTACGATTATATTTTCGAGATGGATGCCGATTTTTCGCACAATCCGGACGATTTGCTTGCGCTGCATGACGCCTGTGTGTCGGGAGAAGCCGATGTGGCGATAGGTTCGCGCTACATCACCGGCGTAAACGTTGTAAATTGGCCTATGTCGCGGGTACTGATGTCTTATTGCGCTTCTTATTACGTGAGGTTCATCACCCGCATGAAAATACACGACACGACGGCGGGTTTCAAATGTTATACGCGAAAAGTGCTTGAAACCGTCCCGTTGGATGAAATCCATTTCAAGGGTTACGCTTTCCAGATTGAAATGAAGTTTACCGCATGGAAGTATGGTTTCCGTTTGAAGGAGGTACCCATCATTTTTTGCGATCGGAAAGCAGGCACGTCCAAAATGAGCGGCGGCATTTTTAATGAAGCGCTTTGGGGCGTCTTTGTGATGAAATGGAAAAGTTTTTTCAAGGAATACCCGAACGTTGCCGGCGGCAGTCCGGTCAAGACATAAATTTTTCTACAGCCTGCACGAACAATTTCGGCTGTTCTGCGTGCAACCAGTGTCCTGCGTCGGGGATGACCGCTATTTGCGCCTGCGGAAAAAGTTGTTGTATGGCGGGCGTCATTTCGGGTTGCAGGTAGGGGGATTTTCCGCCTTTCAGGAACAGTGCGGGCATGGGCAATTGCATGTTGCGGAAGCGCTCTTCGTCAAAACCGTTGAGGATATGCGGCAGATTGCGGGCTATTGCCTGCAGGTGCAACCGCCAGATAAAACTGTTGTCGGAGCGTTGCAGATTTTTCAGGAGGAACCGGCGTGTTGCCGCGTCGGGGATGTCTGCTGTCCAGTATTGTTCGATGTCTTCCCGTTTTGAAAACAAAGACAGGTCGGTGTTCAAGAGTACGTGTAACAGGTTCAGGTGTTCCAGCGCCGCCGGTGAATATTCCGTGAGTGAAGCGTAATTTACCGGCGCAATATCCGCCACAATCATGCGGGATATTCGTTGTGGCACAGTTGCTGCTATATGGATTGCCGTTTTTCCGCCCATAGAATGTCCCATCAATGCGCATTTTTCCAAGTGGAGTGCATCCATGAGTTCAACAACATCCGCACACATTTCCGGATAAGTATGTACGGGGTGGTGGGGCGAATGTCCGTGGTTGCGCATGTCGGGCACAATGATTTCGCATCGTTCGGACAAGCGGCGGGCGATGCTCATCCAGTTATCCGCGCTTCCATAGAGTCCGTGCAGGATGATGAGCGGCATCCCCTGTCCCGTTTTCCGGTAATGCAGTACCATCGCTTATTCCAGGCGTTTTTTTATGGTGAAATAGAACGTGCTTCCCTGATTTTGTTCCGATTCCAGATAGATTTTTCCGCCCAGACATTCCGTCAATCCTTTGGATATGGACAGTCCGAGGCCTGTGCCGCCGTATTTGGGCATCAGTTCGGCATAGTCGCCTTGCCTGAAATATTCGAATATGACGTTTTGCTGGTCGTCCGGAATACCGATGCCGGTGTCTTCCACAAAAAATTGCAGCATGTCGGTGTTTGTGTGTTTGTAGCCGAAACGCACATATCCCTTGTCGGTGTACTTGATGGCGTTCTCCAGAAGGTTTTGCAGTATTTGTTTGAGGCGCATGCGATCGGTGTAAATAACGTCATCCTGAGATGCGCGCGTATCGTCAAATTGTACAAACAATGCTTTTCCTGCAGGTATTTCTCCGGCAAAAGCCTCTTCCAGTTCCCGCATCAGTTCGTTCAGGGCAAACTCCGTCGGGAACATCTTGATTTGTCTCACTTCGAGTTTGGATATGTCTATGATGTTTTCGACGAGTTTCAGCAGTTGTTCCGCGCTTTTTTGAATCGTTTCGATGTATTTTTTGCGTTTTTCCGGCGCAAGGTTTTCATTTTCCAGAAAATAGATGAAGCCCAGAATGGCGTTCATCGGGGTGCGGATTTCGTGCGACATGTTGGCGAGGAATACCGATTTCAGCCTGTCTGCTTCTTCCGCCCGCTCTTTTGCTGCTTTCAGTATTTGTTCGGATTCTTTTTGGCGGGTGATGTCTATCACCAAGCCGTCCCAGATAACGGTTTCGTCGCTTCCGCTGTTGGGAAAAGCGCATACCAGCAGCCATATTGTCCGATCGTTGAGGACAACGGCAGATTCGTACCTGAACTGTTCCTTTTTCCCGTTTATTCCGGCTTCCTTGCGTTTTAATGCGGCGACAAATTCTTCACCCAGAAAGGAAAAAAAATCGCCTTTGCCGGTAAGGTCATCCGCAAATACTCCGTACAGTTTCCAGATATTACTGCTGATGTACAACAACTGTTCGTGTCCGTGTTTATCAACGGTTTTCCGGTAAATGAATCCTCCGGGTATATTATTACTCAAGCCGTACAGTTGCATGTCTTTTTGCGCCTGTTCGTCCGCTTTTTGCCGCACCATTTTTTCGAGATCTTGCCTGTACAGGTTCAATTCACCGTTTGCCGTGCGAAGCTGGTTTTGGACGAACATCATTTTTTTATGCGTTTCTTCCAGCATGATGTTTTTCTTTTTGACGTTGCGGCTGTTTCGCACCAGTTTGAGCTGCAGGATGAACAAAATCACCAGCGCTGCGGATGAAAGTATGATAATCAGGTTGCGCTGCCGTATTCTTCGCTGTTGCTGTTCGGCGGTCATTCTCAACTCCATTTCTTTTTTCTCGCTCAGCTCTTTCAGTTCATACTGTATGTTCAACAGGTCCAAATGTCGTTGGTCTTCCACGGTGGTCAGCGAGTCGTGCAAACGGACAGCTTCCTGCGCGATTTCAAACATTTTCCGCGCGTTGCCTTTGCGTTTGTATATTTCGCTCAAATAGTTCAATATGGTGATTTTGTCGGCCACGGAACCGGTCATACTGTTGTATCGTTCGGCAGATAAAAAATACCGTTCCGCTCTGTCCTGCCGCATCGTTTTCAGTGCTTCCGTGCCCAGCCAGACGTATATATTGGTGATGACGGACGGATGTCCCGACAGCAAGGCTTTTTGCAGGGCTTTGCTACGGTAATATTCCATGTTGTCTTTATTGCCGGTTTGCCGGTGAATTTCGCTGATTTGCCTGTACGTGTCCGCCAAATCGGGACTCTTTGGGTTTGACTGTTCGTACAATTGAGCGGCTTCCAACAGCATTTCCAGCGATTTTGCCGGATCTCGGCTGCGGATAATCTCGGATGCGTATTTTCTTAACGCAAGCGCTTTGTTGTTGAAATTGCCCGTAGCATGGAAATATTCGATCGCCGTTTCATACAGGTATGCTGCGGTGTCTATCTTGTTCAGCGGCAAATAGGCATTGGCGAGGGTCATGCTGATGATGGCGATGTTGGCGGTGTCATTTGCTCTTTTTGCCATATCCAGCGCCGCGTTGCCATATTCGACGGACAAGCGGTATTCATTCGCCTTTTCGTAAATTTCGGATATTATTCTATACACGTCCAACTGCCATGACTTGTCATGATCGTCGCCTTGATAAAGCGACAGCGCCAGATTGATGTATTCCAGCGCCTGCACAGGCTTTTCTAACCTCGAGTGGATCATTCCGAGATTGTACAACGCTAAGGCTTTTTGATAGTCTGTTCCGTACCGGAATGCGGTTTCATAAGATATTGTATAGTAACGGATAGCTTCGTCGTAATTTTCTTCATAAAGGTACAGGTCGCCAACGGTACGGTTCAGTTCTATTTCACCTTCATGAAACGATACGTCTCCGGCAAGTTGCAATCCGCTATCTGCATAGGCATGTGCTTCCATAAAATAATCATGGTCGCCGGCAGAAAAATATCTTTGTCCGTTTATTCCGTAAATTTCCTGACTGATTTTGTTGTAGAGGAGCGTTTTCGCAATGGGGTCTTTTTCCTGTTTCAGCAGCGTCAATAAGCTATCCACGTCTTTTGTCTGTGCAAAAGCGGATATTCCTGTGATAAAAAAAATGGACAAGCATCCTGTTGTTGTGATCCGGCTTTTCATCTTGCTAATGTGCGGTGGATATTTCTTCCATGATCTTTTTTGCCAAACTGTCGGCGCGTTTCGCGGTTTTGCTTTCCGTATAAATGCGTATAACCGGCTCTGTGTTTGACTTGCGCAGATGCGCCCATTCGTCCGCGAAGTCGATTTTCACGCCGTCTATATCGGTCACCTGTTCGCCGGCATAACGTCGTTTCATGCGCAACAAAACGGCGTCCACATCAATGTCTTTGCCGAGTTCTATTTTGTTTTTCGACATGTAGTAGGCGGGATATTGCGCCCGCAGTTGTGAGCAGGTCTTGCCCGACTTTGCCAGCCACGTCAGGAACAGTGCAATGCCTACAAGCGCATCGCGTCCGTAGTGCAACGGGGGATAAATGACCCCTCCGTTGCCTTCGCCTCCGACAACGGCATGGAGCCGTTTCATGGCGGCTACTACGTTCACCTCGCCCACCGCCGCCGCGAAATATTCGCCGCCCTTTGCCTGCGTCACATCGCGCAAAGCCCGCGAAGAGGACAGATTGGAAACGGTATTGCCGGCGGCGCGGCTCAGCACGTAATCGGCAATCGCCACTAACGTATATTCTTCTCCGAACATGCTGCCGTCTTCGTTGATAATGGCAAGCCGGTCAACGTCAGGATCCACCGCGAATCCCGCGTGTGCCCCCTGTTGCCGCGTCAGTTCGGATATTGCCGCAAGATGTTCCGGCAGCGGTTCGGGGTTGTGCGGAAACTTGCCGTCGGGCGTACAGTACAATTCCACAACCTGATCCACGCCCAGCGCTTGCAACAGGCGCGGAACAACCAGTCCGCCGACGGAATTGACGCAATCCACCGTCACCTTAAATTTTTCCGCCTTTATTGCCGACGCGTCCACCAGCGGCAAAGCGAGTATTTTATCTATATGATATTGCGTGTAATCTTTTTCCGTGACGCTGCCCAGATCATCCGCTCCGGCGAACGAAAAAGCCTCTTCAGCGGCAATTGCCAGAACGGTTTTCCCTTCCGCATCATTGAGAAATTCGCCGTCGCTGTCCAGCAGTTTTAATGCGTTCCATTGTCCGGGATTATGGCTTGCCGTGAGAATCAGCCCCCCCTGTGCCTGTTCGGCGGTAACCGCCATTTCTGTAGTGGGCGTGGTAGCCAGCCCTATATCCGTCACGTCGATGCCCATGCCCGTTGCCGTGCCCACCACAATCGCCCTCACCATAGATCCAGAAATGCGCGCATCGCGTCCTACCACAATTTTGATTTTTCCACGGTGCCCTTTGGCTGCAGCTTTCCGCTTAGCCCACACGCCGTAAGCCGCTGTGAATTTGACAAGATCGGAAGGGGTCAGTCCGCTACCCGCCTGCCCGCCGATAGTCCCCCTTATTCCCGAAATGGATTTTATCAATGCCATAGTGCGCGTTTTTTTGACATCGCAAAAGTAATACAATTTTTCCTCTTATTTTTTAAAAAAGAAAATAGGCTTTCAGTTCCTTCTTTTCAAAATTTACCTGCCCTTCATTGTACATCACCGCTTTTTGTTCGGGAATACGAAATTTCATCGAATCGCTAGCCTTATAGCTTATTCTCGACTCAAA
>JAISWR010000062.1 GCA_031270985.1 Bacteroidales bacterium
TTTCTATATCTCTTTCTTTGACCATTGTGGTGAATTTTTCGATTTAACCGATTACAAATTTAATGCTTTCTACTTCTTTCCCAATTTTCCCAGCCTGCTTTCCCCAAAAACTCGCCGCCTTTTCCCAAAACGCTCGCCTGTTTTTTTAAAAAAGCAAGCGGGCGTTTTAAATTTGCTCACCAAGCATTTTTGAAAAGCCCGCCGCCTTTTTACTTTGCCTTTTCGTACTTCAAAGTTACAAGCATTTCCTTCAAATCTACACCGGGACGGAATGCCACTTTTGGATTCTTGATAAGCGACAGGTGAAATTTATCTTCCGTTTCAGCACCTCCGCTGCTTATTGCGATCTGGAACGTGCCGAAATCGCCAAAACGAACAATCTCGCCATTGCTCAAATGACGTTTCAACACTTTGGTCAGATCGTTCAGCACTGCCAGCACATCAGTATCGCTCACGGTCGTACTGCCTTCGGCGATTTCCTTGCTTAATTTCTTCAATGTCAGTTCGCCACTGCTTTTTGCTTGGGCGTAAAACTTCTTCGGCGCATTCTGGTCAGCCGGATTACTCTTTGGTATAACTACATAATTTACTGCCATATCCTTATATTTTTTGATGAAACATGAGTACAAAATTAGATGAAAAACATCGGTTTTTCAAGCGCATGCAATGAAAAAAAGTTTTTTTACAGAGGAAAGGCACAAAAAACAGTAGAAATTCCCAAACTTTTTTGAAATTATTTTACTGATTGCTAGTCAATTGTCGCAATTTTAAGGAGTGACTATTTATATATAATGCACTCAATTTTAAACAGTCTAATCCAGGTATGAGAAAAAAGCCGTAGTCCCCCATAAGTGACGCGCCAAAATATAACCGGCTGAGTGAACGATTATTCCAATGCCATGCTTCCCAAGTTGGGTTAAACGGACAATTCGGACGTGAAGCGCCGGATAATTATTTTATCTTGATACCGATGAATTTATTTATACCGGAACTTTATCCTGCCTTTGGTAAGGTCGTAGGGCGACATTTCGAGTTTTACCTTGTCGCCGGGGAGAATCTTGATGTAGTTCATCCTCATTTTTCCCGATATGTGGGCTGTGACGACATGACCGTTTTCCAACTCTACACGAAACATTGCATTGGAGAGGGCTTCCAGTATCGTACCGTCTTGTTCGATAGAAAGTTGTTTCATTTATGATGCCAAATTAAATTTCAGTTTTTCTTCAATAAATGCAAAGGTGGACAATGTATCCGCACGTTGGTCGCCAACGGCAACGGTCAGTTCGAAATGTGCCGACGGTTCGTTGTCTTTCGTGCGTATTGTCCATCCGTCGCGTTCTTCTACTATGTGTCTTCGTCCTTTGTTGATCATCGGTTCGATGCACAGCACCATGTTTTTCAGAAGTTTCACGCCCGTACCTCTGCGTCCGTAATTGGGCACATCCGGTTTTTCATGCACTTGCGTACCAATACCGTGCCCCACTAATTCGCGTACCACCGAATAAGTATTGCTTTCGGCATGTTGCTGCACGGCATACCCCACGTCACCTATCCGGTTTTTTGCGGTAGCCGCCTCAATCCCTTTGAAAAGACATTCTTTCGTGATACGCAGCAGCCGGCGCGTGGATTCGTTCACTTCGCCCACTTCAAAGGTGTAGGCGCTGTCGCCGCAGTAGCCGTTCAGAAGCACGCCGCAATCCAGCGACACAATATCGCCGTCTTTCAAGACTGTGTTTTTGGACGGGATACCGTGTACCACCTGTCCGTTGACGGAGGTACACAATGTTGCCGGAAAACCGCGATAGCCTTTGAAAGCCGGCTTCCCTCCGTTATCGCGGATAAATTCCTCTGCCCGTACGTCCAACTCGTACGTGGTGACGCCCGGACGTACCAAAATGCCCACTTCGGCAAGCGTTTTCGACACCAGTAATGCACTTTGCCTGAGCAATTCTATTTCTTCTTCCGTTTTTTCTATCATCAAAAATAGATTATTTCAAATGCACAAAGGTATTTGTTTTTTTTATTACCAATCATCACTTTGCGAAAAATTTCTGTTTATTGTCCAACTTTCCATCCCTCCATACGCTCCTCCAAAGAAGGAATTTTGTTCCTGTTCTCTTTTTTCCCCGACCAGTGTTCGATATCCATCCTTAAAATACAGGTGCGGTGGAAAGATTTCCGGATGTGCATTTCGGCGACATGCTGTTGCCTCGGGCAGTATTTGTCGATGAGCAGTTCCAATGTTCTGGTCCGTTCCGCATCGGACAGATTTTCGACGATGCGTCCGAAGACCAGCACGCTCTCATAGCGAGTGGTAAACTGTTCCGGCGCCACTTGCACAGCATTTGTCACGCAGAAACTTACGCGGTTATTTTGCCGGATGTTCTCCAATTTAAAGCCTTCACCGGCACAGTGTAACCGGATACTTTCCCCGTCCAGCACATAGTTGAGCGGGATACCGTATCCGTACCCGTTGACGGCGCACATGGCAAGGAATCCGTATTCGCCGGATTGGAGCAGTTGTCTTGCTTCACGATCGTTCCATATCCTGTCGTTACGTCGCATGGCGGGAAACACGGGTAAGGCTTTGCGCAAAATTTGACAGTCGAATAAAAGTGAGCCATATCGTTGTTTTTTGCTGGCAAAATATTGATAACCGCGCTGTTGGTAGAAATGCCATGCCGTAGCGCTGGCGATGAGCAGCACCTCATGCCTGCCGCGCTTCAAGGCTTCTTTCTCCAAAGCGGCAAGCAGCGCCGATCCTGTTCCTTTGTTTTGGTGTGCATGGTGGGTAAAGAGCATGTCAATATATGATCCGTCAGAAGAAAGACATCCGAATCCCACTGCCGTACCCTCTCGATCGTCCACCAGCGTGTGGCGTTCGGCAAAAAAGGCCTGCCATTCCTCCATGCCGCGGCGCATGGATATCCACGCTTCCACTTCTTCGGGCGAGTAATAACTGCTGCTCACTATGCGTACCGTTTGTGTAAACAGTGCGACCAGATGTTCTGCATCTGACGGGGTGTATCGGCGAATCATAACCGGTTGGGAGAAATTATTCCAACGGATTGCTGACCGTCGGCAGTTTTGTGGTGTTTTGCAGGTTTCTTTTCTCAATATCCACCTCTTCTATCACCATTGCTTCGGGGTAAATTACCGACAACGGTGCGTTTCCGACGATCATATTGACCGCCTCGTTGTCGGATGATGCGCCCAAAGAGCGTTTCAAGCGGCTCAGACCAACATCAAGGACGCTTCCGGCATGTACTAGCATTTCGTTTCCGTCGGACACCTGCACCTTGTAGAGGTAGTCGTTCCGCCCGTTGGGCAAACTGCGGATGATGTAGGCATATTCCAGCCCTTCGTCTTTAGCGGCGTCCAGCAGTTTCTGTTTCAGCGTTTCTCGCGAAAATCCCTGTACGCTCTGTATGGACAACACTCCCGGCGACACCCATGAGCCGATGCTTTGCGGTTGGTAAGTATATACGCGGTTGCCTGTCGGCATTTGGGTTTTTCTTTTCGGAACGCGGTCGTTCAACAGTGCGCGCAACATGCCGTTTTCCACCAGCAGCAATTCTTTCGGAGTGATTCCCTCCGCATCCGTTTCATATGCGCCGATCAAGCGGTTTCCGTTGTATTGTTGCACATGAGGGACGCTTTTTACTACCATATCGGACGAGAGTATCTTGCGGTTAATGCGGTCTTCCATAGAGCGCTGGACGCCTCCGCTACGGATGGGCGCACGGTAAGCCGTCAGTCCCGTTTGCTGTGCCAGCAGTCCCGACGCCATCACCGACGCCACGACAGGCCCTTCTAACATCACGGGGCCGGTGTAACTTTCCTCCACTGCAGGAGCGTTTGTCAGAGCGGTCATGCGGTCTGCCATTCGGGTGATGTCGTCTAAAATAAGTTCAACGGCGGGCAGATCGTTTCCGTACCATCCGTAGTATGACAAACGATCAGATATTTCTTCTCCGTCCGGTAATTTGGTGTAAGCGTTCACCGCCACGGCGACCATTCGCACCGGATGTTTCATCTGTATCCCTTCGCTGTTGAGGCTGTATATGTTGCCTGAATAGACTTCAATGCCAACGTTTGATCCGTATATTTGCGGACATGATGCAAATACCGCCGAGCAGTCTTTTGCCATCTGTTTCCAGTGTGTTTGTTCAAAATTCACGGCACGAGCTTCTCCACGGTATATGGTTTCCGGCAACGGTGTGAAATCGGGCAGTTCAAGCACATCATGAGGGAGGTTTTGGCGTTTAACGGCTGCCATTTTGGTGCTGTACGCCTCAATTGCCCTTTTGTACGCATCATCGGTCAGCAGCCACAGCCTGCGTCGTATTTCTTCGTAGTCATCGTCCAGCGGAGCGGTATCGCTGCTGCCTGTAAAGTAATCGGAGCTTGTGTGATTCAGGTTGGACATTTGGTAGTTGCCCACCAAAGTTTGTACAAAAATACTCCCCAACGGAAATTCGTTGACCCCTGTCAATGCGCCCAACGTTGCCTGAGCCTGAAAAATAACGCCTTTCTTGACCACATACTGTATGAAAAAGGGCGCTTCCTGTCCGTCGAGGCGCAAACTGTCCCTGTTGCGTTGCAGCTCATCCGCCATTGCTCGAAAAATCACCTCTTCCTTGTCTGTTTGCGCATATACGCTATTGCCTCCGCTGTTTATGAATGCCGTGAGCAGCAACGCCAAAAATAAACCGGCGCGTTTTGGCGTCCGTTTACCGGTACAAATAGACATAACTCCTGTACGTATCATTATTGTTTTTTTTGTTTCTCCACCCGTAATCCGTATTGTCCCATCCTATGGCGCGCAACACGTAATAATAGATGCCTTCGGCAGCATCCTTTTCGCCATTGACGCGCCCATCCCATCCTATCCAGTGGTGAAGGTCGTTCCCTTTATACTGATACACTTTTTTTCCCGCACGGGTATAGATGGATATTTCAAATTGCCGTATGGAAGTATTTTCGGGTTTGAAATAATCGTTGATGCCGTCGCTGTTGGGCGAGAACACATTACCCACGTCTAATTTGGACGGATCCACCCGGAATTTGTAAGTAACCGTGTTTTGACAGCCTTGGGCGCTGGTGACCCTCAAAGAGACGGTGTATTCTTCGGGGATGGTGTATGTGTGTGTGATGGCGGCATCCGGCAACGGCGGGTATTCGCCGCCATATCTTGCCGAGTCGCCGTCGCCGAAGCGCCATGAATACTCTGTTGCTTTGGTAGAACGGCTGTTTATACGCACCTCCACGGGGGCAGAGTTGGGATTGGTTTCGTTGCCGTCGGCTAACCGTTCTTTTTCGGGCAACTGTACGTCCATGATGGCATGAGGAACGATGGTCTCGTACAGGATATCATCGTTGTCTTCCACGCCGAAACGGTCTCTTGCGGTAAATGTGTACCGCGTGTCTTCATAAGGCGGATCCCATATCCGCAGAAATTGCTGCCCCGACGACCATGAAACAGGCACATAATTATTTTTGCCGTCCATTACGGTGAATAAAACGGTGTTGAAAAGCGAATAACGTCTTGTATCTGTGGGATTGGCGGGGTTATAGTATTCAAAGGAGGATTCTTTCAGCGGCGTGGCAAGTTGAAAACTTGTGTATTCGCATGTTTTGTAACTGTATATCACTGCTCCGGATTCGTTTTTCCGCAAATCCAGCTGGAATCCAGGGTTCAGATATACCCAGGCCACAAAGGAATCCCGTGCCGCAAGGGTTTGCACTTTCACCATGTAACCGCCGGCGCTGAGTGTGTCTATCTGTGATGTAGCGCCGGAAACAACGGCAAACGGCGTATCTGCGAATTTTTTCGTTGCATGATCGTATCTGTACCATTCGTAATCGCCCGTGGGGTTATCCGCTGCTATGGAAAGGCTTCCCTTTGCCGTTTCCGGATTGAAAATGAATATGGTGTCCTGACGCGGATTGGTATAGTCGGTCGGCAATTGCGCCACAGCATTTCCGGATGTAAACTGTCCCCACACGGAAACAGGCGGGAAACAGAATACTCCTGCCGCCGCCATCCACCATAATATTACCGGCTTTCCTGTCCACATTTTGCCCATATTTTTGAGATGCAAAACTAATATTTTTGTTTTTATTTTGAAACGGACTTTTGTCGATTTTATTACGGCAACGCAAATATCTTTTCCTTGCGCTATGGTTATCTCGCATTGCAACGTTTCTCGCAAAAGGCGGCGGGCTTTTCCTCAAAAGGCGGCGGGCTTTTCACCAAAAGGCGGCGGGCTTTTCCGTCGTATGTCCACTCGTGCAACGGCGTGTTGCCGTCTCATAACCGGCGCGTTACGGGTGCTGTGTGGAACGATAAGGCATTATGCGCGACGGGTGTAATCGGAATAATCTTCCGGATTACCTGCCTACCGGATATTTTGACGTCGTGTTTGCGATGTGCATGATCAGTTCGGTTTTCATGGATTCGCGTATTGCGGCGTACTCATCGACAGCATAAAGGTTTTTATATTCTTTCGGGTCAACGGTCAGATGATAGAGTTCACCTTTTGTTTTGCCGCCATCGTTGGTATCCGTATAGAGGATCAACTTCCATTCTTTGGTACGCCACATGTAGGCGGGACGCCCTTCTTCGTGGAGTTCGCTGAATGTGCCGGGACGATTTTCTGTGGGATTCAACAAGTTGATGCCGCCCAGAAGCGGCGACTTTTCAATCTCGGCCACGTTTTGCAGTGTTGTGTAAATGTCGGTCAGTTGCACATTTCGATCGTCAACCGTGCCTTTTTTAGCCTTGTCAATATATGTTCCCGACAGCACCAATGGTACTCGCACACTGCTTTCGTACAGGCAATATTTGGTAAACCGGTAGTGTCTTTCGCCCAACATTTCGCCGTGGTCGGACAGGAAGACAATAATTGCATTGTCCAGAATCCCCTGCTTTTTCAATTTGTTGAGAACCTGTCGGAAATAATTGTCCAGCCACGAACAGTTGGCGTAATACCGCAATACGGTTTGTTTGCGGTCTTCGGGCGATAATTTTTCAAAGGCTTCCCGCCATGTCCGGTATTGCGCCTTGTGAACGTCGGTCTGGTGGTCGTTGAGGAACCACTCAAGTGGCACGTCGTCCATATCGGGGATTTGATCGATGTCGTACCATGATTCAAAGGGTTTGGGGATATTGAATCCTGCATGAGGCTTCAGGAACGACAGGTAGAGGAAAAGCGGTTTAGACTGGTCAATGCCCTTGTCGATGTATTCGAGGCATTTTTCCGCCACCCATCCGTCGCGATGATGGCGCGGATCTACCTGCGAAGTTTCGCCAAGGTATCCCAGTACGTTTTCCTCGCCTCCTCCGTATTTGGATGCTTCCGCGCGATAGGCTTTCAATCCTTCGGGGTCGTCGTCGTCCTGATAAAAAGCGCCGGTTTCCAGTCCCACCTCTTTGGCGCCGACGTAACGAACGTCAAATCCGCGCGTAGAAATCGGCGTGGGGCTTCCGGTGCGTCCCCAATGGGTTTTGCCGAATCCGGCAGTTTGATAACCGGCTTTGCGGAGCATTTCCGGAATCGGGTCAATGGGCAAAAACGGGTCGGTGTAGGTTCTGGAACCGTTGCTGAGTACGCCGGTCTGCAACGGATAAAGTCCGGTCATTAGGGCAAAACGGCTGGGTACGCTCATCGGCGCCTGACAGACGGCTTGGGAAAATACGATGCCTTCGCGTGCCAGACTGTCAATGGCGGGAGTTTTGATGATGGGATTGAACTTGCCGATGGCATCCCAACGTTGCTGGTCGGTCATCAGAAAAATAATGTTCGGACGGCTGTCCTTCGATCGTTCCGCCGCCGGCTGTTTTGTTGAAGAAACCTGCGCCATAGTCGTTGTTGCTAACGAACACAGGACACTTGTGGTGAAGACAGAAGTTTTCATGGTATTGATCATTTTTACAAAATTAATGCAATCATTTTATTTTACATCTTTGTAGCCCGGATTTTGATACAGATTTTCGTTTAGCGTTAAGTCGTCCAACGGAATGGGATACAGATAATACTTGTTCAGCCATCCGGGATTAGGGGTTTCAAAAATCACCACCCGTCCGCTGTCCTTGCTCGGATCGTCAATTTGCATGGTGAAATTGTTGAGTCCGTCTAATGAGGGATTTCGTTGTAAGTAAATGATATGTCGGGAGTTTTCATAATCGGCTTTTTTGATATATGCGCCGAATTGCCGTTTGCTGATGTAATGTCCTTTTGCCCAGCGGCGGAGGTCGTTGAAACGGAAACCTTCGCAATACAGTTCCACCCTTCGTTCGCGTCTGATTTCCCATAGTACGGGATCAACTTCATAATCAGCTGGGGCTGTTACCCGATCGGTGGTTGCAGGCGTATGTCCTCCCTTGTCGCGTTTCGGGTCGAAACCGGCGTCAATGTCGGAGAGAACAAACGGCGCTATATGGGCGCGTTGCCGCAGCACATTGATGGTCTTGTCGGCAACCTGTTGGTCGAATTTTCCAAGTTCCCATGCGGCTTCGGCATGATTAATCAAGACTTCGCCCATTCGATAGATGGGTCCGTCGTTGGTTCCGCCGGCAGTCTGATTGGCAGGCGTGTAGATTTTCCAAGGAAAGTATCCGCCGATAGTTACGCTATATACTTGTGACATGTTGTAGCGATTGTTCCTGAAATGAGGCACCTCGCGTACAAATTCATCGTTCCACTGCCGGATAGGCAATGGTTTGTCGGCTACCGCGGTGCTTAACGTTTTCATCAGTTCCACATATTCTTCGTCTTCGGGCGCCAACGGAGAATTGGCAAACAGTTTTTGATAATAGGGCGACAGCGGCGTGGAATAATAGAACAGTGAATCCTTGATTTTGGTGTTTTGGAAGGTGCTGTTGATGCGATATGGCGGACAAACGGAGAAAATTAACCGGCGGTCACGGTTGCGGAACTCCTCGTAAATGGAAGCCGTAGTGGGGTCGTAGTGGAAATCGGCGCTCGTCCAAATGGGCTTGCCGTCCGTGCACAGATACGACTGCACCAGATCGGCGCAGGCTTCATACCACGATTCCGAAGCCCCCATCCAGCGATTGATGGTGTGTCCTTTTGTCGGAACAAACACCTTATACAGCAAAACGGACGGGATGGCGCTCAAATCTTCGGAATTGAACACCTCGTTGTAGTTAGGATGGACGGTGGGGAAAGCCGCAAGCAAAGCCGACGACGCATCGTAACTTGCCTGTAAATATGTGTTGGGATTGCTTCCGCTGACGTGGTGATATTTCTCCCAAGCGCCTTCAAAAAGTCCGAAACGGGAGATAAGGGCGTTCACCACATTCGTATTGACGGTATTGTTGCCGTCGCCTGCTGTTTTGACATTATCGCGGGCATAAATCAGCAGGCCGAGGATTTTTTGCGCAAGTTCCGGTCGGGGAAGTGCCGGCCCGTACAGGACATCCCTGTCTTTGTCGGTCAGTACATGCTCTTCCCAGATTGCCGTTCCGAAACGGGACAACAATCTGAAATACTCCTGTGCCTTAAAGAAATAGCCCACTGCCCGCCAGTGCGCCTTTTCGGTATCGCTCAGCGGCGACCCGTCGATATTATCCAGCAGCACGTTGATGGTGCGGATGTGCGTATAATTCCATCCGCCCGAACCGGTAGCCGTCGGTTCCACAACCTTGTCCCATCCGTAGGGATTGGTGCCCTGACCGTGAAATCCGTTGTCGGAATAGGTGTCCATGAAATCCTGATTTAAGGCATAAACGTCATACCATCCGTAAAACTGCCACGCATACGTTTTGAAGTTGTCATAGGAACTGAAAAACGAACTTTCTGTTTCCTGATCTTTTGGCAGTCTTTCCAGAAAACTGTCATTGCATGAGCATAATGCGATTCCGATGATTGAGATGAATATTTTTTTCATTGCAATTGATTTTAAAAAGTTAAAACACGAGATTTAAACCGACCGAGACCTGACGCATTAAAGGATACGACCAGTTGCCCGCTCCGGAGTCGCCTTGAATGGCGCCATTTATGTTAAGGCTTCCCGGAATCGCCACGTATGTGTCGGGGTAAAAACCGGTGGGCAAATGATGCCATGTGTAGAGATTTTCACCACTGACGAAAAATCGCAGACTACTAATATGCAGCGCGTTGGCGGCGTTTTTCGGTAGCGTATATCCCAATGTGATATTTTTCAGGCGGACAAACGAACCGTCCAGCAGATATTTGGTCTGAGTCCGGTTGTTGGCACTGTTATTGTCGTTTACGTTCGGCACGGCGGCTCCGTAAATACGTGGCCAGTAGGAATTTTGACTGTCCTCGGTCCAGTAATTGGTTTGAAAATCAAAAACCGAAGCGGTAAAAGTACTGTTAGGCGCCCAGTAACTCGGCATGACCAAATCGCGTTTTCCTACACCGTTTATAAAAAACGAGAAGTCGAAATTGTTCCACGATACGCCGCCATTGACGCCAAATTGATAACGATTGGAATTGTTGCCGATAATGCTCAAATCTCCGGGATTGTCGAACTGATTGGTGCCGTTGTCGATGATTCCGTCGCCGTTGTCTTTGTACAGGATGTCGCCTTGATTGGGTTTGGCAAATCCCCGAACGTACGGAACATCATCCTTGAGCGTACCGTCGGCTTTGAAATCGCCGGCAGTGTAAAAACGGTCGGTGGTGTAGCCCCAAATTTCACCGTATTTTAAGCCTTCGCGAAAGTACAGGCTCGATCCGTTGAGGAGCAATCCGGTAGGGTTTTCGTATCGCATAATGGTTGATTGGGAATCATACAGATTGAAGCCGATATTGTAGTTCACATTTCTTATTTTGTCCGCCCATTGGAGCGACAATTCCCATCCTTTGGTACGCAGGTCGGCGGCATTGGTGTTGGCATAGCCGCTACCAAAAGCGGCAGGCGCAGGTTCTGCGGGCGCTAGCATATCTTTCGTATCGCGGCGATACCGGTCGAAAGTTCCTGTCAGCCGGTTCTCCAGAAATCCGAAATCCACGCCGAAATCCAGTGTTTCAACGGTTTCCCAAGTATAGTCGGACGATACTACCGATGGAGCGGACATGGAAGTTACATAATCCGACTGACCGGGCAAAATCCAGTTGGATTTGGCGGCAGAAGTCTGCGTCAGCGGCGACATGACTGACATGTGGCCATAATAACTTACATTTTGATTCCCGATTGTGCCCCACGAAATACGGGTTTTCAGTTGAGAAACAATGTTTTTGTTGACTGCATCCATGAACGATTCTTCCGAAATCCGCCATCCGGCAGAAACGGAAGGGAAAAATCCGAAACGCCCTTCCTTGTTGAATCGCGAAGAGCCATCATAACGACCGTTGGTTTCAAACAGATAGCGTCCGGCATAATCGTAGTTGAGCCGGTAAAAAACGCCCCGTACCGCATATTCTTCGAAACCGTCGGAAGTGAGCGGAACTCCGTTGGACAAGTTCAGCGACGGCAAATTTTGGTTGAGCAGATCATAATTTTCGCCCCGAAGCGATTCGGCGTAAAAACTTTCCTGATTGAATCCTGCCATGACGGTGAAATTGTGCACATCGGCAAACGTTTTTTTGTAAGTGCCGAAAATATTGAATGCATCTCTGGTGGAGAAGTTCTGAAGCATATAGTAAGTGCTTCTTGCCCGACTGGAGACCTTGGCGCCCTGTATGGAATTATTGATGTAATAGAACAGTTGAGCCAGACTCTCCGAAGCCCACACTCGATTGTAACTGTATTCGCCGATGATTTCCAGCCCTTTTAACGGTTTGAGGATGATTCGTCCCAAAATACGGGTGTCGTTGCCGCGGTTTCTTTTTGGGTCGTCCAAATCAATCAGGTTTCGCGGCGTGTTGTAAGGCAAATCCTCGCCGGTAAAAGTAACGTCGTGTCCCAAACGCCCCATTGGCTGATAGCCTCCTGCTCTTCCCCAGAGACTGCCACCTTCCGAAGCGCCTTGTGCCGTCAAGGTTTTGGAGTCGGAATACCGGATATCCACCTCGCCGGTGAGCCATTTGGTCGCTTCCATGCTCACGAAAGCCGTAGCGTTGCGGCGGGAATAGCTGTCTTTGTCGCTGTGCAGGATTCCGTCTTCGTTGATCGATCCGAACGACACGCGATAGGTGGAACGGCTGCTACCGCCGGAAAGAGAAATGTTATGCTGCTGCTGAAAGCCGAACTTGTCCATCATGTCGGCGTAAACATCGGTCTCCGACAAATTGTACCGGGTATTATTATGGATGACGTATCCTTCCGGATATAAGCCTTTATTGTAATAGTCATCCATGAAATCCAGCCAGATGTGGATGGTTTGACCTCCTATATAACTGTCCATGTTCAGGTCGCTCAACACTTTTACCGTTTCGTAGGGGTTTATTTTGTTGGGCAGGGTAGCCGGACGGGAGAAGGCGAAATTGTTGGAATAGTTCACGCGGATTGGCGTATCCTTTTGAGCTTGTTTTGTTTTTACCAGAATGATTCCGAAAGCGGCTCGCGCACCATATACCGCTGCTGCCGCGGCGTCTTTCAATACCGAAATGCTTTCGATGTCGTTCGGGTCAACCATAGTCAAATCCATCGGTACATTGTCCACCAGCACCAATGGTCCCGTTTCGGGATTATTGATGCTGGTCACGCCACGAATGTTGAGGTTAAAGCCGACGCCCGGTTTGCCGTTGTCGCGACTGATTTGCAATCCGGGTATTATGCCTTCCAATACCTGTGCGGTGGAGGCTATGGGACGGCTACCTAATGCCTTTTCCATCCTGATGGTGGACACGGCGCCCGTTACACTCACTTTCCGCTGCGTGCCGTAACCTATCACCACCACTTCCTCCAACTGTCGCGCATCTTCGGACAAAGCGATATCAATAACGGTTTGGTCGCCCACAATCACCTGCTGGGCAATGTAACCTACAGACGAAAACACCAGCACCGCATTGCCGTCGGGAACGGTAATGGCATATTTGCCGCCGGCATCGCTGACCACGCCAACGGCAGTACCTTCCAACAAGACGGTTACACCCGGAACAGGAATGCTGCTTTCGTCGGTCACTGCACCGGTAATAGCGATGCCCTGTTGCAAAAATTGCACCGCCTGCCGTTCATTACCCGCAGCAATATGCCGGAAAGTAAGGACAATAAGCGCCGAAGCAGCAAAAAACCTCATTGATCGTAATAAAAATTGATGATTTGATTTTTTCATTATGGTATAAATAAATAATTGATTGATTTTATGGATTTATGCACTACATCTATCGCATACATGATGTCCATTGAAGTAATGTGTGTTTTTCACATAAAAAATAAAGTGCTCCGGTTTTTACCGAAATGGTTGTGGCGGAGTGATAACACTTAGCAACCGACATTTTTCATTTTATTGGCGTTGAGTGATAAATTGAGTGGCAAAAATAGCGCGTTTCATACAGCACTCCAATACCACATTTATGGTATTTCTAAACCAACTTGGGAAAAATTGCCACGAAAATGTCGGGGAACGGGGCAGTTTGAGGGAGTGTTCAATTTGAATACACCTCATAATTAACACATTACAAAATCTTGGTTTCAAAAGTCATTTGTAGTCCCAGAATAAATATTTTCGTGTGTATTGCCAATGTTGGGAAAATGTAGTATCTTGTGGCAGATTTTAAGATCGTATTTTCCACCGACCTATCATCCTTACGGGTGGGGTGGGGGGAAGGGATGTAAAGAATGGGCCATTTCTAGAAAATAATTACGTTCCATTTTTTTCGACGTCACAACGATGATAAAAAATCCCGCAGGGATGGAATGTTGTAGTAAAAGCCCCTGTCCTTTCTGTACGCTGCGGCGTTCCCATTCGCCGATCAGTTTTTTGCGCACTTCAATGGAGCGCAATCGCCATAAAATATTGCCTGCGATTTTGCCAATCGGAATAAATTCGTTATTTTTGTGCAATAAATCAAAAATTGCGAGCGTAGTAACCGAAAGGAAATGGAAACCAAGGAACAAAATGTAGGACAGCCGAAATCATGTGTCATTGCCAATCCGATATACGACACTGTATTCAAAAAGCTGATGGAAAATGAGCGTATAGCGAGATTTTTTCTTGGCACGCTGCTTGGAGAGAACATTA
>JAISWR010000066.1 GCA_031270985.1 Bacteroidales bacterium
TTCGACGACACCAATCCCGTCAAGGAAGATACCGAATATGTGGACGCCATCAAGGAAGACATCAACTGGCTGGGTTTCCGGTGGGACGCGGAATATTACGCTTCGGACTATTTCGAACAGTTATATCTGTGGGCGATAGAACTGATCAAAAAGAAGCTGGCATACGTGTGCGATCTGTCGCAGGAAGAAGTGAGCCGCGACCGCGGTACGCCGCAGAAACCCGCCGTACCAAGCCCCTACCGCAACCGTACTGTAGAGGAGAACCTCGACCTGTTTGAACGGATGCGCAAGGGAGAGTTCAGCGACGGAGAAAAAACCCTGCGTGCCAAGATTGACCTCGCATCGCCCAACATGCACATGCGCGATCCCGTGATGTACCGCATCCTGCACGCCGACCATCACCGCACAGGCAACAAGTGGTGCATCTACCCGATGTACGACTACGCCCACGGACAAAGCGACTCTATCGAAGGCATCACCCATTCCATCTGCACGCTCGAATTTGAAGTGCATCGCCCGCTCTACGACTGGTTCATCAGGGCGTTGGACATTCACGCGCCGCAACAGATCGAATTTGCACGACTCAACGTGGACTACACTGTGATGAGCAAGCGCAAACTGCTCGAACTGGTGAAAAACAACTTCGTCGCCGGCTGGGACGACCCGCGCATGCCTACCATCTGCGGACTGCGCCGTCGCGGCTATACGCCCGAAGCCATCCGCAACTTTGCCGAAAAGGTGGGTGTTGCCAAGCGCGATAACGTGATTGAACTGTCGCTGCTGGAATTTTGCATCCGCGAAGACCTCAACAAACGCGCCGCCCGCGTGATGGGCGTGCTCAACCCGTTGAAAGTGGTCGTCACCAACTTTCCCGAAGGCACAACCGACCTGCTCGAAGCGGTGAACAACCCCGAAGACGAAACGGCAGGGACGCGACAAGTGCCTTTCACACGCGAAATTTACATCGAACGCGACGATTTCATGGAAAACCCGCCGAAGAAATATTTCCGTCTGTCGCCCGGCGCCGAAGTACGCCTGCGCTACGCCTACCTGATTACCTGCAACGAAGTGGTGAAGGACGATAACGGCGAAGTGACCGAACTGCGCTGCACCTGCGATTTGGCGTCGCGAGGCGGACAGTCGCCCGACGGACGCAAGGTGAAAGGCACGATTCACTGGGTATCCGCCGAACATGCCGTTCCTGCCGAAGTACGGCTGTACGACCGCCTGTTCACAACGGAAAATCCCGACGAAGTGCCGGAAGGAACGGATTACAGGAGCAACCTCAACCCCGACTCCCTGAAAACCGTGACCGCACTGGTAGAACCTTCTCTGAAAGAGGCTAAAACCGGCACAAATTACCAGTTTGAACGGCTGGGTTATTTCTGCGTTGACCCCGACACGACAGCCGACCAACCGGTGTTCAACCGCACGGTGACGCTGAAAGACTCGTGGAGCAAGCAACAGTAAAAGATTTTATTCATGATTCGTGGTTCGTGGTTCGTGGTTCGTGATTTCAAAATTTTGAAATTTGAATCAAAAATCCTATCTTTACACAAATTTTTTATTGCATGTTTCGTCAATTTTTCAGGAAGAAAAATATCACGGATTTGCTGGCAGAATCATCGGACAATGTCGGAGGACTGCGGCGTAGCCTTACGGTAACCAATCTTGTAGCCTTAGGCATAGGCGCTATTGTAGGTACGGGTATTTTTGTGATTACGGGACGGGCAGCCGCCGAATTTGCGGGGCCGGCGCTCACTATTTCGTTTGCAGTGTCGGCGGTGGGCTGTATCTTGTCCGCTATATGTTATGCCGAGTTTGCCGCCATGATACCTGTGTCGGGGAGTGTGTATTCATACAGTTATGCTACGATGGGCGAGTTGCTTGCATGGTTTATCGGCTGGGACTTGATTCTGGAATATCTCTTTGCCTGTTCATCGGTGGCAGTCGGTTGGTCGGGCTACATGCAAAGCCTGTTGCAAGGCTGGGGCATTGAGTTGCCGTACCAGCTTGCACGTTCCACCTTCGACCATGTGAACGGCAGTTGGACATTTACGGGAAGCCTCATCAATTTTCCCGCCGTATTCATTATTGCCGTAATATCCGCCTTTTTGATGGGCGGCATACGGCAGTCGGCATTTGTCAACAATGTGATTGTGGTGATAAAAGTGAGCGTCATTTTGTTGTTCATCGCTTTTGGTCTTTCCCATATTGACACCGGCAACTGGTCGCCCTATATTCCGGAAAATACTGGACAAACGGGGTATTTCGGCTGGAGTGGCATATTCCGTGGCGCAGCGGTGGTGTTCTTCGCTTTTCTGGGTTTCGATGCATTGTCCACAGCGGCTCAGGAAACACGCAATCCCCAAAAAGACTTGCCCAAAGGTATCCTTATATCGCTTCTTGTGTGCACCGTGCTGTACATATTGGTGACGGCGGTGCTTACCGGCATTGTTAACTACAAGGAATTAAATGTGGATGCGCCTATGGCTGTGGCGATAGATCATGTGGGAGCGAGTTTGAGGTGGCTCAGCCCGCTCATCAAACTTGGCGCCATTGCCGGTTTAAGCTCGGTGATACTGGTGATGATGCTGGGACAAACACGTATTTACTACGCCATAGCGAAAGATGGACTGTTGCCTGAAATATTTTCCAAAATACATCGCAAACGCAGGATTCCTCACAATGCCACTATATTTGCAAGCATCGCTACGGGGCTGATTGCAGGCTTGTTGCCGCTGAACGTATTGAGCGAACTTGTATCCATCGGTACGCTGATGGCTTTTACCATCGTATGCCTGTCGGTGGTCGTACTGCGCAAAACGCAACCAGAACTGCACCGTCCTTTTAAAGTGCCGCTTGTCCCTTTTGTACCCTTGTTGGGCGCGGGAGTTTGTATCCTGCAAATGGTAGCCCTCCCATGGAACACGTGGCTCAGACTGATCGGCTGGACGGTTTTAGGACTGTTCGTCTATTTTATGTACAGTAGAAAACACAGCAAACTCAAGTGAAAAATTTCTTCATCAACGAAATTTTTTTCCTGAAAATGTTTGCCGTAATCAAAAAAGCACTATTTTTGCACCCTGAAAAAACAGTCCCGTAGCTCAGTTGGTTAGAGCACTACACTGATAATGTAGGGGTCAGCAGTTCAACTCTGCTCGGGACTACTGCAAAAACCGGGGGATTAGCTCAGCTGGCCAGAGCACCTGCCCTGCAAGCAGGGGGTCAAGGGTTCGACTCCCTTATCCTCCACTCCTGAAAGTCGAGAACTTTACAGTTTGCGCTGTAAGATTCTCGACTTTTGTAATCCGTAAACCGACGGGATCCGCAATGGTGGGTAAAGAGACAGGCTGATAAATGCCGCAAACAGCAATATTGCATATATTTGTTTCATTTTTTTAGAAAAGAATACAAATTACAGACAGGCAAAAGGAGGAAATAAACATACAACTGTTACGCCTTATTGCACATCCCTTAACCGGATTGCCGTTGATATAACCGCCATCAACACGTCACGCGGCGGACAAAATCTGCAAATCAAGATTTACAATCCTTTCAGGAACGGGTTGTGCGACATTTCCCGACCGATGGAAGTTTGCGGTCCGTGTCCGGAGCAAACGACGGTAGAGGATGGGAGGGTGAGCAATTTTCGTGTGATGCCGTCTATCAGCTGATCGAAATCTCCTCCCGGAAGGTCGGTGCGTCCAATACTGCCGCTGAACAGCACATCGCCCACAAAAACCGTCTTTTCATCCGGCGCATACAATATGATGCTTCCGGGTGAATGTCCCGGTATGTGGTATATCTTAATGTGTATCCCGTTCATGTTCAGTTCATCGCCTTCTTCAAAAAACACCGTGGGTAGGGGTGGCTGTTCCACAGGAAAACCAAACACTTCGCCTTGTTTCCACGCATGTTCCAACAGGAACAAATCGTTGCGGTGAGCGGCAACTTTTACTTGCCATGTTTTGCACACAAAAGCGTTGCCGATAATGTGATCGAAATGCCCGTGCGTATTGATAAGCCAAACGGGTGTCAGCGCACTGTCTTCGATATACGCCTTCAGGATGTCCTGTTCTTTCGGGGAATGGCAGGCGGGATCAATAATGATACATTGCTTTTCGGCATCGGACAGTATGTAAGTATTGACCTCATAAGGGTTGAAAACCATGTGGTGTATTTTCATAACGAATATTTTGTCACAAAGGTAACACAAAAAGCACTGAAACTGCCGTTCCGCATGTTTTTTTATTTAGACCAAATATAAAATAGTCGTTTTTTTGAATTTTTTGGACACAAATTTGGTGATGTTTGCCCGAAATATCTACTTTTGTTGCATCAATTTTAATCATTTTTATATTATGGCACATGTAATTAGTAGCGATTGTGTGGCGTGTGGGGCTTGCATATCCGAATGTCCGATAGAGGCTATTTCGGAAGGGGACATTTACAAAATTGACCCCGATGTTTGTACCGATTGCGGTACTTGCGCAGACACATGCCCTTCGGAGGCGATACATTCTGCATGAGGTGAGGATTCAATCATCCGGAAGAATGAAATGGCTGTTCGATTGACGGACAGCCATTTTGGCAGTGTGTTGCTGCAAAAAAAATCATATCACTTTCATCCACATCAGCAGAATGACTGCAAGGATGAAAATCAATCCGTACAGGATGTACCATTGCAGTTTTCCATCCTGTATGTGTAGCGACAATACGGAAAAACGCTTGAATAATTTGCCGAACGGACGGAGAATCACGGTTTCCACCCAGTCGCCGTAGATATAGGTACAGTATGCCCTTTGCGGGAATATGTCATCGGTGGCGATGCGTTTGTACCTTCTGCGAAAAGGCAACAGTGATCCGAATAGTTTGCTTGCCGGCTTAGTGAATGAACTTGCCGTATATTGCATGCGCACACTCGGATGAAGACTGCCGCAGCCCCATGTGTCGCCTTTCCGTTCGGGGAGGCCTCCGGTTGCCACGTTGCGCAATGCGTTCACCACCATCACCAGCGCAGCAAACATCACCAGCGCCAAACTCACTTTTTGTAGCGTGGCGGCAAATTCCGATATGCCGGGATAGGGATTGCGAATGTAGAAAGAGGAAGACACCACGTGCAACACCGTGTCGAAAACAAGAAACGGGGTCAGCGCAACTAATGCCATGAGCGCCGCCAATACATACTGCGGACGGCGCATCGCTATTGACGGTTCTCCGGCCTCAAGCGGCAAAGGAACGCGCGGCGTCCCCAGAAACATGGCGCCGAACGTTTTGGTGAACGTCAATGACGACACGCCACCGATCAACGCAAGAGCTGCTACGCCCGTCACAATAACAATGCTTTCGGCTACCCCTGCCGACGTCACACCTTTGATGAAGCCCGAAAATAGTACAAACTCGGACAAAAAACCGTTCAGTGGCGGCAAACCGGCAACGGCAATCACACCCGTCAGAAAGAGCGTTGCCGAGTGCGGCATGATCTTGAACAGCCCCCCCATTCTGTCCATGTTGCGCGTGTGCACCGACCTGTATATCGCTCCTGCTCCGAAGAACAGCAGCGATTTGGACAAAGCATGGTTCAACACATGGAACAGCGCGCCGCCGTAACCGGTAAATATCAGGAATGTGTTGCCGAAATGCTGTCCGATGACACCTAACCCGATACCCATCACAATGAGTCCGACATTTTCAACGGTGCAATAAGCCAACAACCGCTTGACATCGCGTTGCACGGAAGCGTGGAGAATACCGTACACGCCCGTGATAATGCCTGTTATCAACACCACATTGCCGATGGTCAGCAAATCATCCTGCAAATAGCCGGTCATGCGCATGATGCCGTAAATGCCCATCTTCACAATTACGCCCGACATGATGCCCGACACGTGTGAAGGAGCGGCAGGATGAGCATGAGGCAACCACGTGTGCAACGGCACGATACCCGCCTTGAAACCAAAGCCCGCAAAAAACAGCAAATAGACGGGTAAATTGGCATGTTCCGAAAAATATCCGGCGATTTGTGCAAACTCGAAACTCCCCGTTTCTTGATATACCATAAAAAAGGCAATCATCAGACAAATGACGGAAATATGCATCTGCACCAAATAATTCAACCCCGCGCGTAGAACGCTCCGTTGCTGGTTGTCGAAAATCACCAGCAGGAACGACGACAACGACATGATTTCCCACACAAAAAGAAACGCCAAACCGCTCTGTATCATGCACACCAGCAACATAGACAGGTGCATCCATACCAGCATCACATAATGCAAACTGAGGTTCGCCGACTGTACATATCCACGCAGATAACCCGGCGAATACCATATCCCATGTATCACGATCACATTGACAATCAAAATAAACCATGCAGACAAACCGTCAATGGCAAAGGGAATGTCCCCCCAAATGAAGCTGGTGTGCAGAACCACGCTCATCTCTTTGCCCGTCAGCACGCCCACCGACATCACCGACGAAACGGCAGCAATCCACAACGACGCCGCCAGTGCAACATACCCCTTACGTCTGTTGGGAATGAACGGCACAGCCGCCAATACCGCCATTGCGGCAACCACGAAAAGCACCAAATAAACCAATGTGCAAAAATATTTATGACGGGACAAAAATACAACTGAAAATTGAAAACTAAAAACAGACCTCCCGTCACGGATGAAATAAAAAATTTTTCCGTATCATTGCAATACTTGGGTGAATGTTGTAATTTTGCCGTTTGTAAATGTGTATGACGCGAAGATGGTTAATGAGCTGATATTATGCACAATAATCACCATGTTTGCATGTTATCCTCATTCATCAGACAATAAAATGAAGCCTCCCGTTGCACCCAAAAATCCCGTCACGCTCCGCACAGCAGGGTATGAACGCATTGATCCGTATTTCTGGATGAGAGAACGCAGTAATCCGCAAGTACTCCGACATCTTGAAGCAGAAAACACATATACCGCTGCCGTCATGGCGGACACAGAAAATCTTCAAGAACAGCTTTTTACGGAAATCACCTCCCGTATTTGTCAGGAAGATGTTTCGGTACCCTACTTTCACAATGGATATTTTTATTATACCCGTTTTGAGAAGAATAAGGAATATCCCGTCTATTGTCGCAAGAAAAATATCAACGGGGAGGAACAGGTTTTGTTGGATGGCAACAAAATGGCGAAAGGTCACGCTTATTACGAAATTGACGATTACGAAATCAGTCCCGACAATAAAACTTTGGCATACTGTGTGGATACCGAAGGAAGTCATGTCTATACCGTTTATTTCAAAAATCTTGAAACGGACGAAATCTATTGCGGCAGCATTCCTTTAGCCTCCGGCTCTATAGCTTGGGCAGACGATAACAGGACGCTGTTTTGCACCTTGTTGGACGAGGAAACGTTTCGTTCGGACAAACTGATACGGTATCGTTTGGACACCGGACGATCCGTAACGCTTTATACGGAAAAGGATGAGGCGTTTAGCATCGGCGTGTTTCGGTCGAAGTCGGAAAAGATGATTTTTCTGGTTGCCGAAAGCAATACCTCCTCCGAATACCAATATCTGGACGCCTCACACCCCAGCGGTGTATTTCGTATTATCCAGCCGCGCGAAAAGAATCTGGAATATCACCCGCACCACTACCGCAATCGGTTTTACATCATCACCAATCACGAGGCAAAAAATTTCCAACTGATGGAAACCTCCGTAAAACGTCCCTCCAAAGAATATTGGCAGTCGCTTGTTCCGCAAAGCGACGACGTATTGCTGGAAGATCTTGAGGTATTCGACGATTTCATGGTGCTGCAGGAGCGGAAAAACGGGCTGATTCACCTGCAAATCATACCGCGACACGGCGGAGAAAAGCATTATCTTGACTTTGGCAACGAAGAAGTATATACCGCCGATTTATCCGTCAATACTCTGTATGACACACACTTTCTGCGTGTGGAATACAGTTCGCTCACCACTCCGTATTCCGTGTTTGACTACAACATGACGACCCGCGAAAAGATATTGCGCAAGCAACAGGAAATCGTCGGCGGCTACAATCCGCACGACTACATCGCACGACGGCTGTACGCTCGCGCTGCCGACGGAACGGAAGTGCCCATGTCTCTGGTGTACGGAAAAAATGTGCAATTGAACGGAGAAACACCGTTATTGCTGTATGGTTACGGCGCTTACGGCGAAAACATAGACCCAAAGTTCAGCATATCCCGCATCAGCCTGTTGGACAGAGGATTTATCTACGCTATTGCCCACATCAGAGGCAGCCAATATTTGGGCAGGGATTGGTACGAAAACGGTAAAATGCTGCACAAACGCAACACATTCACCGACTTTATCACATGTGCCGAACATCTGATTGCCCTGAAATTTACCGACAGGCAACATCTGTTCGCTATGGGCGCCAGCGCAGGGGGATTACTGATGGGCGCCGTGCTCAACATGCGCCCCGACCTCTTCAAAGGCGTCATTGCCGACGTGCCTTTTGTGGACGTTGTGACAACCATGAATGACAAATCTATACCGCTCACCACAGGTGAATTTGACGAATGGGGCGACCCCGAAAACGAAGAACATTACCGCTACATGATTTCCTATTCGCCTTATGACAACGTACAAGCGCAAGCATACCCGAACATCCTTGTCACATCGGCGCTGAACGATTCTCAGGTACAATATTGGGAACCGGCTAAATGGGTGGCAAAATTGCGCGACATGAAAACCGACAGCAACCTGCTGTTGTTTCATATCAACATGGACGTCGGCCACGGCGGTGCTTCGGGACGATTTGAACATTATCGGGAAGTAACCCTCGAATATGCGTTTCTTCTCAAATTATTACAGACAACATCTTAAATATAGAAATAGTACACAAAATAAAAAATATGCATACAAAAGTTATTGTTACCATCGGACCCGCATCATCATCAAAAACGACGATGCGCAAGATTTTTCAGGAAGGAATTAACGTTTGCCGGCTGAACTTTTCGCACGGCACATACGAAGATCACCGGAAAAGCATTGAAAACATCATTGCGCTCAATCAGGAACTACGTACCAACGTGACCATTCTTGCGGACTTGCAAGGCCCCAAGTTGCGCATCGGCATGGTGGAGAATGAGGAAATTCTCCTGAAAGAAGGCAAAACCGTAGATATTGTTACCACCGAATGTGTATCCACTCCAGAAAAACTGTTTATCTCTTACGAAGGATTGGCAAAAGACATAAAAACGGGCGAAAACATATTGATTGACGACGGCAAGATAAAACTGGAGGTGGTGAAAACCGACAAAAAAGACAAAGTGACGGCAAAAGTCATTTATGGGGGAATACTGACGTCCAAAAAAGGCGTGAACTTTCCCGACTCCTCATTGTTATCCCTGCCCAGCCTCACGCAGAAAGATTTGGAAGACGCCGCCTTTGCGTTGGAATACAATGTGGATTGGATTGCGCTGTCTTTTGTCCGCAAGGCAAGTGACTTGACGCCCCTGCGCGAACTTGTGCGTTCAAAGAAAAAATTTGCCCGCATCATCGCAAAAATCGAAAAACCGGAAGCGCTGGAAGACATTGACGCCATCATCGAAGTCTCCAACGGCGTGATGGTCGCGCGCGGAGACCTTGGCGTGGAAGTCCCTTTCGACCGCGTTCCGATGCTGCAAAAGGAAATCGTGCACAAGTGCATCATTCAGGCGAAACCTGTGATAATCGCCACACAAATGCTGGAAAGCATGAACACAAACTTCCGTCCCACAAGAGCTGAAGCCAACGACGTAGCCAATGCCGTACTGGACGGCGCCGACGCGCTCATGCTCAGCGGCGAAACATCCACAGGCAAATATCCTGTGGAAGCCGTCAAAGCCATGAAACAGATCATCAACTGGACGGGAGATAACGGGTTCCTGTACAACCGCGAAACGCTGCCCGACATCAACAGCCGTACCTTTCTCCCCGATTCCATTTGTCTGAACGCCTGCCGCATGGCAAATCAGGCTCATGCCAAAGCAATTGTTATTTTCACATTTTCCGGTTATACCGCCATGCGCATTTCCAGCCATCGTCCGAAAGCCGAAACCTTTGTATTTACACGCAACAAAGCGCTGGTACGAAAAATGGCGCTCATCTGGGGCGCGCACGCCTATCATGCCGAAGAAGCCCGCGATATTGACGATGCAATATCGCAATCCATCGAAAACCTGAAAAATCGCGGTTACATCAAAGCCGGAGACGTAGTAGTGCATGTGGGCAGCACACCCTTTGAGGAAAAGGGACAGACCAACATGCTGAAACTGTCGTACATCCAATAAGACAATTCGTCGAAGCGGGTGACAAAACGGTTAGCGAGCGATCTGCTTCACCTGTTTCCGTGCTTGAAATAGACTTCAGCACAGGGTTGAAGCAAAAACTGCGGCGCCGGCAAGGTGCGTCCCGTATTATCAGTTGTCAGATGGATTCCAGAAACCTGATCAGCGCATCGCGGTCTTCTTTCGGCATGTTGCGGAATTTTTCCTTGCTTACTTTCGCTTCTCCGCCGTGCCAGAGGATGGCTTCCTCGTAG
>JAISWR010000070.1 GCA_031270985.1 Bacteroidales bacterium
CGTCCAGTTGAAATGCCACAGCAATTCGTCAATATAACAAAGGTTCATGTCGTAATGATGCATCACGCCTGTTTGGTAAGGGTTGCGGCAAATGTATCCGTTGCTGTACATCGGCGTCCCCCATGTTTTTTCGGCGCGTGCCAAGTGTAATTGCTTGTCCTGTGCCGGATGGGGAATCACGGGGTCTACGTTTACGGTTTGTGAAGCGGCATATCCGTTGAAATGTCCCCGTGCGCGGTCGTGCCATCCCATGATGTCGCCCGTGTATGCTGCCCGCCATCCGTTGAGGCGCATACGCCACCCGATAGCGCCGTGCAGCCATGATTCCGGTTCCCAGATGCCGTCGGCGGCTATACTCAGGGCGCCTCCCAAAGTATTGAAATATGGGTCGGGAGTGTGGATTTTCAGCGTTCCGGCTATCTGTTGGCGGGCGGCTTCCGCCTGTTCAAAACTGTCGTGCAACTCGGCGTACGGCATTGTGCTTTTTGAAGATTTATTCTGAATGGCGAGATAATAGGTTTCTCCGGACTCCATGCGACAACGCCCCGCCAAAACAGGTGCAAGACCCTCTTGCGAAAGCCACACATCCAACGGAGTTGTCACCGCATAGGGCGAACCAAGTTTCAAACGGCTGTCTTCGGGGAAAGTGCCTGTCAGGGTAACCGCGCCGTTACTGCCGCAAGAAAGGTCGAAAGTATTCCGGACAATGGAAAATTTATTGTTGCGGCAGGCATCCGGTTTCAGGGCGAAACAATCCGGCGGATCTGCGCCCAAATCACCCTCGCGTGAAAATCGTTCGGTGCTTGCTCCGCCGTATATCCAGAACAGTTCCGTCCCTGTGGACAACTGTTGTGTTTCCACGCGGATAATCATACCTTCGGCATTGCCCATCGCCAGAACGGTCAATCGCAATTGTCCGGCAAAAGGGTCGGATATTTCGTATATCCTTGCTCCGGGGCGATACACGGATTTGATGTATTGTGCATCGTTTAACCATTTGCTGTCTTCGTCGCGGATAATACCAAGTTGCATATTACCACCCATTCCCGGCAAATACAAGCCGAACTCGGGGAGATCGCCCGTTTCTACACGGAATCCGGTATTGGTTCCGTATAAAGCACGATTGAATTTCCCGTCGCCGTTGATAATAACAAAATCCTCTCCGTCAGGCGTATAACGAAGTATTCGTTCTTTGTTGTGCCAATAACCCTCAGGCAACAATTGCGCTTCCGTCACCGGAGAAAACGCGAATAAAAACGCATTTAATACAATGATACCAAGCACTTTATCGCAAAATGAAGACATTTTTTTCATGGACAGATATTTTTTGTCAAAAGTATGAAAAATAGACGGGATGATCAAAAAAAACGAAAATTTGTGACATGACGGGCTGTAATGTGGGTTAAATTATGATGAAGGCATCATGCCATAGATTTCTTTTTTTTGCAAAAAAGATAATGATCCGATAAAAATTTTGCAAAAAACAATAAGACAGGGTATGAAAATTTGTTATTTGCATTTTTTGCCGGATTTTTATGAATAACGGGTGGTCGATTATTGATTTTTGTAAAAATTGCGTATAGAGGCAGGCACAACTGAACAACAACCTGACCATTACCCCTGCGCTTTCCGCCGAAGTCATCACCATGTCTATCACCGGCATGAGGGAAAGGTACTGTGAAATCAAACCGCTCGGTACGGTATCCGTTGCGTTGCGTCAGTTGCTGTTGAAAAACAAAATGAGCATAGGATTGACATTTAATGACATATTCAATACCTACAATATGAACGATACGTCAAGATACGACCATGTTGTATTATCACGTAAAGGACTATCAGGACAGTCGTTCGGTGAATCTCAGCTTTCGGTATAACTTCGGTTCAAATACGGCGAAAGCTGCCCGCAATCGCAGTGTGGGTATTGAAGACGAAACAGAAAGGGTGGACGGCAAATAAAAAAGTTTATTTTGCATGAATAAAAACTGCCAATGAGCAGGGGGGGGCGATCTTTTCAATGCGGGAAGATCGACTTTTTTATTGAAATTTTGTTTTCTCGGCGCAAATTTATTTGTCGGTTCAAAAATAAAGAGTATTTTTGCACAATTTTGTTTTTGAATCATTAGATCGAGCGCATATGGCAAGATTTTCACGTATAGAAGTGGCGCTGAAGATGAGAGAAACGGGTATCATTCCGGTGTTCTATCACTCCGACGGCGAAACGGTCAAACAGGTATTGAAAGCTTGTTACGACGGTGGAATCCGTGTTTTTGAATTTACCAATCGCGGTGATTACGCGCACGAGGTGTTTGCCGAAGTCAATAAATGGGCGGCAAAGAACACACCCGAAATGATAGTAGGCGTGGGTTCGGTGGTAGATGCGGGTACCGCGTCGCTGTACATACAGTTGGGCGCTAATTTCATTGTTTCTCCCGTGCTGAAAGAAGATATGGCGATAGTATGCAACCGCCGTAAGATTGCATGGAGTCCGGGTTGCGGATCGCTCAACGACATATCGCGTGCGGAGGAACTTGGGGCAGAAATCGTCAAAATATTCCCCGGTTCGTCTGTGGGCGGACCCAAGTTTGTCGCCGCCGTAAAAGGACCATGTCCGTGGTCGAGCATCATGCCTACGGGAGGCGTGGAGCCTGTGGAGGAAAACCTGAAAGCGTGGTTCGACGCTGGGGTGACATGCGTAGGAATGGGGTCAAGCCTGTTCCCAAAAGATGTGATAGCTTCGGGGAAGTGGGAAATCATCACCCAAAAAGTACAGGAAGCGCTGGCAGTGCTGAAAAAAGTGAGAAAATAATCATATCCAAACAAACAATAACATTATACCTTAAAAAACCATGAGTACATTAAACCAAAAAATGACCAATTACAGGTGGGTTATCTGTGCGATGCTGTTCTTCGCCACCACTGTGAATTACCTTGACCGTCAGGTGTTGTCACTGACTTGGAACGATTTTATCAAGCCGGAATTTCACTGGACGGATACCGATTACGGCACAATTACCGGATTGTTTTCATTGATTTACGCCATCAGCATGTTGTTTGCGGGTCGCCTTGTGGATTGGCTGGACACCAAAAAAGGCTACTTGTGGGCAATCGGCATATGGTCGGTAGGGGCATGTATTCATGCTTTCTGCGGTATTGCCACTTCGGGCATCACTGCGGGAAAGTGGTTTGTGGGATTTGAAGGCGCGCGCGAAACAATATCTACCGTAAATGATATTGGGATGGTCACTACCGTGAGCGTTACCCTGTTCATTTTTGCGCGGTTAGTGCTGGCGCTTGGCGAGGCAGGCAACTTTCCCGCAGCCATCAAAGCCACTGCCGAATATTTTCCTAAAAAGGACAGGGCTTATTCCACAAGTATTTTCAACGCGGGTGCGGCGGTAGGCGCTTTGATAGCGCCCGTTTCCATTCCGCCTCTTGCAGAAGCGCTCGGATGGGAAATGGCTTTTATCGTGATTGGTGCATTGGGTTTCATCTGGATGGGATTCTGGATGTTCATTTATAAAAAACCGGAAAAACATCCGCGCGTCAATAAAGCGGAATTGGCATATATCCTTTCCGACAATGATTCGGAAAAAGCTTCTGTAAAAGAACGGCTGTCTTTTCTGAAATGTTTCAGATACAAACAAACCTGGGCTTTTGCCGTAGGCAAGTTCATGACCGACGGCGTGTGGTGGTTCTACCTGTTCTGGACGCCGGCTTACCTGAGTTCGGTGTACGGGCTGAAATCTTCCGACGGAGCAGCTATGGCGGCTATTTTTGTGTTGTATGCCATCACGCTGTTGTCTATCTATGCCTGCAAACTGCCCACTGTCATTATCGCCAAAACGGGTAAAAATCCGTATGCAGCAAGGATGCAGGCGATGCTGATTTTTGCGTTCTTCCCGTTGCTGGCATTGTTGGCACAGCCGCTGGGCGGTATCTCTTACTGGATACCGGTGATTATTATCGGTATTGCAGGTGCGGCGCATCAGTCGTGGTCGGCAAATATCTTTTCCACAGTGGGCGACATGTTTCCCAAGAAAGCTATTGCCACTATTACCGGTATCGGGGGAATGGCCGGCGGTCTGGGTTCATTCCTCATCAACAAAAGTTCGGGCGTGCTGTTCGACCATGCCGAAGAAACCAATATGATTTTACTCGGTTTTGAAGGAAAATCGGCAGGGTATTTCATTGTCTTTTCCATTTGTGCGGTCGCGTATCTCATTGGCTGGACAATTATGAAATCGTTAGTTCCCAAATACAAAGTAATCACCGATTTATAATTAACCGATATTTTCCCGAAGACTCCCCGTTCCATGAATTACATGATTGATATATTTATTCTGTTGTGTCTTGGATGGGGAGCATACAAGGGATTCCGCAGGGGATTCATCATACAAAGTTTTTCCATCATCGCCGTAGTAATAGGGATTTGGTGCGGGTTTACGCTGTCCGGAAAAGTGGAACCGTTCCTGTCGCAGTACATGGGCGAGTTGGGAAGTTCCATTGTATCGTTTGTATTTGTATTTATACTTGTGCTGGCGCTTGTCCGTGTAGTCGCTTTCCTGCTCACCAAACTTGCCAACCTTACTGCATTGGGACTGCTCAACAAGTTGTTGGGCGCTGCTTTCGGCGTGTTGCTCAACGCGCTGATGCTTAGTTTGCTTATTGTCCTGGTGGACAAAATCAACGTCCGGAAAAACTTCCTGTCCAAGGAACAAATAGAAAAAACCTGCCTGTACGAGCCTGTGAGCAGGCTGTTGCCCGCACTTTTTCCCGAACGGTTTTTCGAAAAGCCCAAAAGCATTCTTTCCATACCATCAACATTGATTTTCTCATGAATATATCCCCCAACAAAGTAGTATCTCTGTCCTACGAACTCCGCATTGACGGTAAAGACGGTGAAATTATAGAAACAGTAAACGCTTCGCATCCGCTGGTGTTCTTGTACGGAACAGGTAATCTGCTGCCGAAGTTTGAAAGCCACATCGCCAATCTTACTGCCGGCGCCAGTTTCGCTTTTCTGCTGAAATGTGAAGACGCCTACGGACCCGCCAGCGAAGAAGCCCTGATAGAAGTGCCTGTCACCACATTTATGATAGACGGAGAAATTGACAACGACCTGTTGCGCGAAGGCAATCCCGTCCCCATGATTGACGGCAACGGCAACCACGTCAACGGCATCGTTGCGGAAGTGAAAAAGGATACGGTAGTGATGGATTTCAACCATCCGCTTGCCGGCGATGATTTGTTTTTTTCGGGCATCGTGGTGGACGTCCGCGAAGCCACCCTCGAAGAAATAGAACGGGGAAATGCGGGCAACGGCAACTGTTCCCCGCACGATTGCAGTTCCTGTGGCGACGGTTGCTGCTCCTGACCCCGTTATGCGCAGACACATGCTGGACAATATCTTTTTGGAAGACATCCTTTTCTTAGACATCGAGACAGTGCCGCAAGCCTTCGGATTGGACAAACTTGACGAAATATCCCGTCGTTTGTGGGAGGATAAGGCTGCTGTGTTTTGCAAAGACGGACAAACGCCTGCCGACGTGTACGGACGGGCAGGTATTTACGCCGAGTTCGGGAAAATTATCTGCATCTCCGTAGGATTTCTCTACCGGACAGATGAAACATGGGCACTTCGCCTCAAATCATGTTTCGGCGAAAACGAAAAAGACCTTCTACTTGAGTTTTCGGAAACCGTTGCAAAATTTGCCCGACAACACAACACGCTGCTGTGTGCACACAACGGCAAGGAGTTTGATTTTCCTTACATTGCCCGCAGAATGCTCATCAACGGCATCCGGTTGCCTGCCGTCATCGACGTTGCAGGAAAAAAACCGTGGGAAGTGCCTTTTTTGGACACTATGGAGCTTTGGAGCTTCGGCGACAGGAAAAACTACACTTCGCTGAAACTGCTGGCGCACGTCTTCGACATCCCGTCGCCCAAAGACGATATTGACGGCAGTCAGGTGGCGGAAATCTTCTGGAAAGAGAAAGACCTGTTGCGCATCGTACGCTATTGCGAAAAAGACGTGCTGACCATCGCCCGTTTACTCCTTCGATATAAGGGGTTGCCGACAATTCCACCGGAAATGATCAGTTCGTCAACGATTTTTGGATAAAAGCAACTGCTTCCTATCCGGAAAAATAACCCGAATCACGGTTTCCAAAGGATTTTGTGGCAAATGCCCAATACACCCGTCCGACATTTTTTGACAATTAAATACGGCGATGAATAACGGTTGGATTTTTTTTATACTTTTGTTGTTGCTTAATATTGTATGATTATGTTCTATTTGATTGTTGTCCTTTTTATTGTAGGGTATGCAGCCATTGCGCTGGAACACTCGATCAAGATTGACAAAGCGGCATCGGCGCTGATGACGGCTGCTTTAATATGGGTCTGTATCGCTTTCGGTGCAGATCACATCTATTCCGGCATGACGGTATTTCAGGAGTTCCTGAACGAACATCCGGGAACAACGGTGATGGAGTATATCACTCAACACGAGTTGATAGAACATCTCGGTTCGGTGAGCGAAATCCTGTTCTTTCTGCTGGGCGCCATGACTATTGTGGAAATTATTGACAGTCATGGAGGATTTCTCATCCTGTCCAAAGTGATACGCACCGTCAATAAGGTGAAACTGTTGTGGATTTTATCGTTCCTCACGTTTTTCATATCGGCAGCGCTGGATAATCTCACCACCACCATTGTGATGATTGCGCTGATGCGGAAAATCATAGGCGGAAAAAATACCCGCTGGTTTTTTGCAAGTATGATCGTCATTGCGGCAAATGCGGGCGGTGCATGGTCGCCCATCGGAGATGTCACCACCATCATGTTGTGGATAGGCGGGCAAATCACCGCACTGAATATTGTACTGAATGTGCTGTTGCCCAGCATAGTATCTTTGCTTATCCCGCTCATCATCGTGTCGTTTACCATGAAAGGCAACGCAGTACCGCCATCGCGCACCGACCGCGCAAAATCGCTGGTACCCACCACCGATCGCGAACGCTGGATTATTCTGCTTTCCGGCGTGGGCGGATTGTTATTTGTTCCGATATTCAAATCCGTTACGCACCTCCCCCCCTATCTCGGCGTATTGTTCGTGCTGAGTATCATGTGGATCATGACGGAAATCCTGCATCGAAAAAAACAAATTGACATCAAGGTGTCGCTCACTTTGAGCGGTATCCTGAAAAAAATAGATACACCCACTATCCTCTTCTTCCTGGGCATCCTCCTTGCTGTGGCAGGATTGGAATCTGCCGGACATCTGCATCTGCTCAGCACGTTCCTTGACGAAAAAGTACACAATATTTACGCAATAAATATAGCCATCGGCGCGTTATCATCTATAGTGGACAATGTGCCGCTGGTAGCCGGTACAATGGGTATGTACGATGTGGTGACGCCCGACGCGCTGGCTGCGATTGCCGACCCTGCAACGGCAGCGTACAAGGCTTACTATATGCAGGACGGAACATTCTGGGAATTGTTGGCATACTGCGCCGGTACGGGTGGTAGCATGCTCATCATCGGTTCCGCAGCAGGCGTTGCCGCTATGGGAATCGCGAAAATTGACTTTATGTGGTACGTCAAAAAAGTGACACTGCTGGCAGGTGCGGGGTATCTTGCCGGAGCCGCAACATATATATTGCTTAACTAATTTAAAAACAGTAAAATAAAAAAACATCAAATCAATGCTATTACATCACATATTGTTACAGACGCCACTACCGGTTCCCAATGCATTGGAACAGGGAGAAGGAGAGATAAGTTTACCGTTGTGGGATCTCGCCCTCAAAGGAGGATGGATTATGATCCCTATCGCTGTATTGTCTATTCTGGCGGTCTATATCTTTGTCGAGCGCTATTTCGCCATTCGCAAAGCGGCGCAGACAGACGAAAACTTCATGAACCGCATCAAAGATTACATCCACGACGGAAAAATTGATTCCGCTCTTGATCTTTGCCGTTCCACTGACAGCCCGATTGCCCGCATGATTGAAAAAGGCATCGAGCGAATAGGGCGTCCGCTCAACGACATCAATACCGCCATAGAAAATGTCGGACGATTGGAAGTAGCAAAACTCGAAAAAGGCTTGCCCGCTCTGGCAACTGCAGCAGGCGGAGCGCCCATGCTTGGATTTCTCGGTACGGTTACCGGCATGGTAAGAGCATTTTACGATATGTCAATGGCGGGAAACAATATTGACATACAAATTCTTTCGTCCGGCATCTACGAAGCAATGGTGACTACGGTTGCCGGTCTGGCGGTAGGCATTATCGCTTATTTTGCTTACAACATCTTGGTGGCAAACGTGGAAAAAGTCGTCAATGGCTTGGAAGCCAATACCACCGAATTTATGGATTTGCTCAACGAACCGGCGAAATAACCCTCAAAATCAGAACCGAAATGGCTATCCGTACATCCAGTAAAATCAACGCATCATTCAGCATGTCGTCCATGACTGATCTGGTGTTCCTGTTGCTCATCTTTTTCATGATTACTTCCACGCTGGTCAGTCCGAACGCATTGAAACTGCTGTTGCCGCAAAGCAACAACCAGACATCGGCAAAAGCCATCACAAGCGTTTCCGTCACAAAAGACTTACAGTATGCTGTTGATGGCAAATATGTGTCATACAATGATTTGGAACGGCAATTGCAGCAAAAATTGATGAATGCCGCAGAGCCTACCGTTTCCATTCACATGGACAGAACCCTGCCGGTGGAAGAATTGGTAAAAATAATGAATATCGCCGCACGCAATAAATACAAGGCGATTATTGCCACCGCGCCGGAAAGGAAATAAGGATAAACGTCAATTAACATGGCAACACCCGTCAAATACCGCAACGGACTCATCGGCACCATCATTTTTCATGGCGGACTGTTGGCGCTTTTGATGTTTCTGGCATTCCGCACACCGCTTCCGTTGCCCGAAGAACAAGGTATTTTGGTGGATTTCGGCAACAGCAGGCAAGGATGGGGAAACGTTGAACCACGCGCCAGTGAACCGGCGCCACAGCCTCAACCGGCGGTAGCTGCAACGCCGCAGCAACAAAGCCGTGAAAACAACCCCGTGCTGACACAAAATAATGAAGAAGCGCCAACCGTTGCACCAAAAACCGACCCAAAAGAGCAGGATAAACCCAAAGAGGAAACAAAGAAACCGGTAGATCCGCCCAAACCTGTGGAAGAACCCAAACGCACGGTAAATCAAAGGGCAATGTATACGAGACGTAGCGACAATGCCGACGCGACGACAAGTCAAGGCGAAACGGGCGGACAAGGCAACCATGGTTCGCCTACAGGTACGCCCAATGTCCATGTGTACGGCGAAGGCGGTGGCGAAGGCAATTCCTTTTCGCTGACAGGCAGAGGATTGCAGGGAATACTGCCGAAACCCGTCTATAATTCGCAGGAACAAGGCATTGTTGTGGTGGAAATCACGGTGGACAAAGACGGTAATGTGATTGATGCCGAATCCGGCGTGAAAGGTTCTACAACGCTGGACAAAACACTGCTGGACGCCGCCCTGAAAGCGGCGCGACGGGCAAAATTTACCCGCAAACCCGACTCGCCCGTACAAAAAGGCACTATTACCTATATCTTCAAAATACAGGGAGAATAAAAATCCATGCGTCGAAACGACTTTGACGCTAACTTTGTGTGCCATAAACACAAAAAAGGTTGCCCGACTTTTCAGACAACCTCTTCGCTCCCCAGCCAGGACTTGAACCTGGGACCCTCTGATTAACAGTCAGATGCTCTAACCAACTGAGCTACTGAGGAAAATCACAACTGTTCTTTGTCAAATTTGACAATGCAAAGGTAAGCAAAATTTTAATGGCACAACAAATATCGGAAAATTTTTTCCGATATTTTTTCCACATGACATTAATATTTTGTATCTTTGACCAACAAAAAAACGATGAATTTGTATGGAAAACAAGATTTTATATACGGTGACCATCTTTTCCGAAAACACTGTGGGATTACTTAATCAGGTGACGGCTGTTTTCACGCGCCGCCAACTGAACATCGAAACGCTTTCCGTGTCGCCGTCGGCAATTGAAGGCATCCACAAGTTCACCATCACGGCGTTTTCCGACAGGGAAACTATTGAAAAAGTGGTATTAAGCATAGATAAAAAGGTGGACGTTCTCAAATCATATTACAATACCGACGAGGAACTCATCCATCAGGAAATAGCCATGTATAAACTCTCCACCCCTGAATTTCTCCAACAGGTATCGGTGGAACAGTTTATCAGGAAACACAGCGCCATCATTCTGGACATCAACCAAGATACGCTGGTGATTGAGAAAACCGGTCATTATGGCGAAACTCAGGCGCTGTTCAATGAGTTGAACGAGAAAGTACGGGTATTGCAATTCATCCGCTCCGGACGGATTGCTATCACCCGATCAAAAACTGAACGATTGAGCGACATGCTGGCGGAAATTGAGGAAAAACGGAAGAAAAAAGAGAAAAAAATTACCCGTTAAGCCCATGTCCGTCGCAGGAAATTATATTTTTCCGGTGGAAGCCTACACCAACGATTTTCGTGGGAAACCCACCCTGCACATGCTGGGCGGTTTTCTGATGCAGGCAGCTACCCGTCATGCGGAAGAACGGGGATTCGGCTATTTCGAAATGGCACGCCATAAAAAGGCGTGGGTACTCTCGCGGTTGGCAATGGAAATGTCTGTCTATCCGGTGAATGACCACTGTATCAGCATCCATACGTGGGTACCGGAAGTCAATAAACTGTTCACCGAACGCTGCTTTGCCCTCAGCGACAGCGTCGGCAACCACATCGGCGACGCCCGTTCATTGTGGGCTGCCATTGACATGGAAACCCGGAAGCCCACAAATATACAGGAAATGGAAGGGTTTGATCAATTCACCAACAGGAAACAGTCACCCATCGAAAACGTGCGCAAAATACCACCTGTCAAAGAAAAACAGCATGTGGAATCTTTTGTAGTGAAATACAGTGATTTGGACATCAACAGCCATCTAAACAGCATGAAATACATCGAACATTTCGTAAATACTTTCCCGCTGGAAATGTTCCGCACGAAAAACATCCGCAGGTTTGAAATTTGTTTCATGTCGGAAGGACGGTACGATGCGCGACTGGATATTTTCCGCCGGAAAGAAAGCGAAGACACATTTATTCTGGAAATGCGGAATGTTGAAAAAATCATCAGTTCGGCAAGGGTAAAATGGGAATAATTTCACGTTTATGAAACATCTTTTTTGCATCTTTTTGTTTTTGTGCGCAAACGCGGCAGCGACAGCGCAAATCGGAAAAATCGGGGAAAACATCTTCGGAAGCGCACAGGAAGAACAGCTGGTGCAACAACGTTCTGCCGCCGATTCGTTAAAAATTGAGGAACTGACGCTGCAAATACAGCAGTTGAAACTCAACGAGATCATGTACCAAAACGAATTGCAGCGGTCGAGGAATGTGTTGATTGCCGATTCGGTGCAGCAGGTGCGGCACAAGGCAAGAATAGATTCCTTGCGAAAAGTAACCAAAGGCGTACCGTTGGTGGTGGACAACGACTCACTGTTCGTGTTCTACGCCGGTCTTGGCGGAATGTCGACGACAGACAGGGCAAGCAACGTACTGAAAAGGATCACGGATCTGGGCAACAACCGAAACGTGACGCCCGATTCCATATTCCTTTACCCGCTGGAAGGCGGCATGCAGATAGAAATCATGTACCGCAACAGGCTCATCTGTTCGGTAACGAAGAATGATGCCCTGTGGATGAACACAACGATGGATTCGCTGGCAATCGCCTATCGCGAAAATATTGTAGCTGTTGTTAAAGACATACAGCACAAAAACAGTTTGTGGCAATTGTTCAAGCGCATAACGCTGTTGCTGCTGTTGCTTGGCTCTATCATCGCTATCTTTTGGGGCATCAACCGACTGTATCGGGTAGGAAAAAAACACATCATAAAACAGCGAAACCACTGGTTTAAGCCGATAACCATCCGCAATTACGAACTGCTCAACGTCGCACGACAAGCCAACATCGCGATACTGACGGCAAACGTCTTGAGGTATGTGCTCATATTCATCGAACTGGCGATCATGATTCCTTTCATGTTCGCCATATTTCCGCAAACGGAAGATTTTGCGCACAAATTGCTGGGATACATCACCAATCCGATACAATCCATCTTTATCTCTGTCGTCAACTACATTCCCAACCTGTTCACCATCACCATCATCTGGTTGTGTATCCGCTACCTGATCAAAGCTATCGCTTTCGTAGCACGGGAAATTGAGAGCGAAAGGCTCAAAATACCCGGTTTTTATACCGATTGGGCAATGCCCACGTACCAGATTGTCCGTTTTCTGCTGTACGCTTTCATGGTCGCTTTGATTTACCGCTACCTGCCCGGATCGCAAACAGGTGTTTTCCAGGGCGTTTCCATCTTCGTGGGGCTGATCGTTTCACTCGGATCCAGCACTGTTATCGGCAATATCCTTGCAGGACTGATTATCACCTACATGCGCCCGTTCAAAATCGGCGATTTTATCAAACTTAGCGACACCGTAGGCAACGTAATCGAGAAAACACCATTCGTCACCCGCATCAAAACCACCAAAAATGAAATCATCACCATCCCCAATTCGTTCATACTGTCGTCTCACACCACTAACTACAGCGCATCGGCACGCGATTACGGACTGATTATCCACACCAGCATCGCCGTGGGCTACGAAGTGCCCTGGCAAAAAGCCCACGAATGTCTCATCAAAGCGGCAAAAAGAACGGACGGAACGCTGAAAGATCGCGAACCTTTCGTGCTGGATTTGGGTTTGGAGGATTATTACAATTCCTACCAAATCAATATTTACATCGAAGATGCCGACCAAATGCCCAAAATCCTCACCGAGCTGCATTCGCACATACAGGATGTGTTCACCGAAGCGGGCATTGACCTTGAATCGCCGTTGCTGACCTCCGCACGAAAAGAACCGGCGAAACACAAGTGGAATAATTGATCAGATGCTTCCTTGCCGTCGCAACACATGCTGGAAACAAAAAGCCGACGTTCCCGAAGAAAACGCCGGCTTTCGTAAACATCGCCGTGTGATTTAGAATTTATCGGCTAAATTGTTCAATTCCTCATCGGTAGCAAAACCGTTGGTTTTGATCACAATCAGATGTTTGAAAGTGACGGATTCGCCCGGATTCAGTTTCAACGAGAACAAAGGCGCTTCCTTGTCAAACACTTGGCTGCCCAAATTGTTGGTGGCAAACAGTCCGTATCCTCTTGCATGAGAATGTGCCGGATAGCCCGGGTTATTCTTGTTGTCAATGATGGCAATGGTGATTTGTTCGCCGTTTTTATCGGCAGACAGTTTTACCCATTTCGCTGCTTTACTCCAAACGCCGCTTTCCTGTTCCTGACCTTCGCTATTGCGATACACGCCATTCACACCTTCGTTGTTCGGTTCAACTCTGGTTATCACGCCATGTGCATCAACAAATTCAGCCGCTCTGTCGGACGGTTCTTCAAAAGCCCTGTCCATACGGACGGCGATTAACCCTTCCTTGTTATCGGTGAATGTTACCGTATCCTGAGCGGTCAGCGTGGTGGTACGGTTGATGATGCGCCAATTCTCGTCACCGGTGAACACAAATTTGGTTTCTTCGCTCAACAGAACGTGTTCTTCAATATTCACCCAGTCGGCCGCAACAGTGAGGGCGCCTTCCGAAGCGCCGTTTTGCGTACTGACGATGCTGCGATGACGGATAGTTCCGTATCTTGCTTTCCTCGCTGCGGGAATGGCATACGAGTTGTTCCAGAAGTCCAGCCCGTTCACATCGCCGAAGTTAAACCACGAACCTACGTGATGCGGATGGTCTGTACGTTCCGGAGTAGAACGCTGTTCAAACGGGAATCCGCGCGTGATGACGGTGCCTTTTGCCGTATACAGGGGGTACAGCACCGGTTTGGCAAGTACGGTATCTTTCTGGGCAACGCCGTTTTCCAGCGGATAAAGATACGAGGTAAACAATGTTCCACCGATGATGACGTCCACTTTCTGTTGCGCTTCGTTAGGAACGATTTCAACACTTTGGGGGGCGGGCGCTCCTCCTCCACAAGCCGCGAAACCCGCAGCCACTGCACACAGTGCAACTGTTTTTAAAACTGATTTTTTCATATAAAAATAATAACAATGATGATTTAAAAATAATAACAATAATGATTTAAAAATATTTTAATTTAAAAATAACAAAATTACGATTAAACGATAATGCATCCAATAACATAAATATGGTAATTTTATTGTACGTATTGCGATCAATATTTGTACACCTGATTACCCGCCATGATTTGTTGCTTTTTCGGGTCGTACACCACGCGCAGGCCTGTACGGAAAGCGGCATTTGCCATAGCACAGGCGATGACGTGGCTGTGTCCTGCCTCAATAGGGGCGTTGGTAGCTACTTTCCTTGCCTTCACACATTCCATCCAGTTGCGCATGTGCGCCGACGTCAGCGGATCTCCTCCGGTATCGGCTTCAGTGCTGGTGGTCAGTTTGGGCAGTGTGAATTTTTCCAGTTGATTGGCTTTCAGATTCATGGCTGCCGCTTCGCGTTCGCGCAATCCACCTTCGGGCGTAATTTCGTTGGTATCAAGGTTCAACATACCGGCGTTGGAATAGTACAGTTCTTTGGTGCCGCCGGCGGAGTTGCTGAAACGGGATGAATACACCACTTGGAAGCCTTTTGTTTTGTCGTTGTCCGGACCGTAATCGAACACTGCCGTGAGTGTATCGGCGTTGGTACGACCGTCTTTCCACTGGTAGATACCGCCGCCGGCTACTACGCTGCGGGGATAGGGTAATTCGCTGAACCAGTGAACCGTGTCTATCTGGTGTGCCATCCATTGTCCCGGTATGCCCGACGAATATGGCCAGAATAGTCTAAATTCGAGGTATTTGCGCGGGTCCCAATCCACTTTAGGGCGGTTCATCAGGTAGCGTGTCCAGTCGGTGTCTTCTTTTCTGATTTCGGAACACAACTTGGTGCGACGCCATCTGCCCGGCTGGTTTACGTTCCATGACATTTCCACCATGATAATGTCGCCGAATTTACCGGATTTGATGAAATCGTAAGCCGCGTGATAATTGGGGCCGCTACGGCGTTGCGATCCTATCTGTACCACAATATTGTTGGCTTTGCAGGCTTTCAGCGTTTCGTTTACGTCATCCATCGTTTCTCCGAGCGGTTTTTCGCAATAAGCGTCTTTCTTTGCCTTTGCCGCTTCCGTCAGGTGCATGGCGTGCTGGAAATCTGCCGAACTGATGACCACTGCATCAACGGCATTTTTCTCATACATTTCTTCGGTGTTGCGGTACAACGCGACGTCCCAGCCCGCTTTTTCCTTAATGTAGGCTTTGCCTTCGTCGCGGCGACGGCTCCAAATGTCGGCAATGCCGGCAAACTCGAAATTCAGTTCCTTGGCATGGTTTAAAAATGCGGGAACCAGCGAACCTCTGAAACGGTCGGAAAATCCGACAATTCCTACACGTACTTTGTCGTTTGCGCCTACTACCTGCCCGTAGCTTTTGGCGCTCAGTCCAAGCCCGGCGCCTCCGATAGCCATCGCTGCCGCTCCGGCGGATGTTTTTTTGATAAATTCTCTTCTGTTTTCCATTGGAATAATTGAATTAGGTTAATTTATGATTGTGATTGTGATTGTGAAAATCCTAAAGTGGTTTGATTTTGATATTGCGAAACCATGCACGATCACGATGGTCTTGCAGCAAGATGTTGCCGCGTGTCGCTTCTCCGAAATCCGTCCATTGGTTGAATTTGCTCTCAGCCACCAACCGGCGGTAATGGTCGCTTCCCCGTTCGTATTCCAGCACTTTAATGCCGTTTAACCAGTGTTCTACATGGTTCTGCCGCGCCACCACACGTCCCGTATTCCATTGGTTGATGCCGTTGAACGGTTTGTCGGCGGCGGGTATCAAGTCATACAGCGATGCCAGCGTTCTGTTGCCCTCCTTGCCGAGTTTGGCGTCCGGATGCAGTACGTCGTCCAGCAATTGGTATTCCGGTCCCAGCGCGCCTTTGCCGTAACCGTTTTCCGTCACATAATATTTAACGCCGCTGTTGGCGCCTTCGGACAATTTGAAATCAAACACGAGTTCAAAGTCGCCGAACTGTTCCTCAGTCACGATGTCGCCGCCTCCCCCGCCTTCTTCTCGGGGCAACACTTCCAGCACGCCATCGTGCACCAGCCAGCCTTTTGCGGGAAAAGAGTCCCGAAGTGCGCCGCGCCATCCATCGGTGGTCTTGCCGTCGAACAGCAATTGCCAGCCTTCTGCTTTTTCCTGTTCGGTGAGCGTATTGGGTATCTCATTATTTCCCGCGCAACCTGCCGATATAACGATAAGGCATAAAAAAAGAGTTCTCATGTTGTTTTTAACTTTTTTGTAAGAAAATTATTGCCGGTTTTTCAAAAAGGCGCATTTACTCAGGATTTAATATTGTGGAACACGTTTTGTACATCTTCGTCTTCGTCAAATTTGGCGAGAAGTTTTTCTATTTCCTCAATCTGTTCATCGGTGAGTTCTTTTGTATCCGCAGGGATACGTTCAAATTCGCAACTCAACACTTCAAATCCTTTGTCTTCCAGATATTTTTGCAATGTTCCGTAAAAGTTGAAGTCGGCGTAAATGACAGTTTTGCCGTCTTCCGTGAAAATTTCCTCCACTCCGTAGTCAATCAGGTCTAATTCCAATTCATCCGGATCAATACCTTCCTTTTCCTTGATTTTGAACA